>DAOLDN010000092.1:0-9994 GCA_035327385.1 Verrucomicrobiota bacterium
TTTGCCGTCATCCCCAGGGCGAGGAGGGGCGCGCCGGTGACGTTTGTTCCCAGCGGATTGTGGATGCCGCCGAGGTCGGCCACGAGCCGTCCGTTGATGAACACCCAGATGTCGTCGTCGCCGTTGATGTGAAGGAAGTCGGCGGCGTTGGTGAAGGTCATCGTTCCGCCAAGCCTCATGGTGAATCCCCAGTTGTGGGTGCTGCCGCAGGAGGTGTCGTTGGTGTTGCCGCAAAGCTGTCCGTCTATGGGGAAGAAACTGGTGTTGGTGTAGGCAAAAATCCCCGTGCCCGCACCGGTTTCATTGAGCGTCAGCAACTGTCCTTTTTGTCCGCAACCGGTGTCCTGCCACCAGCGTTTGAACGAGGCGTTATTGGTCACGAAGCCGTTGGCCGCATTGATGCCGCCGGGCAGCATGTAGCGCGGCAGACCGTCGCCGTCGAGCTGGTTGCTGACCATTCCCGTGGTGGGGACGGTGAGATTGTACGGCCCCGCATCGGAATTCACACGGAACTCGCCGGATTGGGTCTTGTCCCATATGGTGGCGCAAAAGGTGATCTGACTCGGCGGGTTGGTGACAATGACTGTGCCCGTGTTGATGACCACCACGGCGTCAAGCCGTTGGTTGTTGCAGTTGTCGTCCACGAGCGTGACGACGACGCGGTTGGTTTCGCCAATCACAACATAGGGTGCCAGGTTGGCCGTGCCGGTACCAAAGAGCGGAACGTAGCTTCCAGGCACAACGATTCCGACGGGGAACGTCGAATTGATGATCGTGACGCGCGTGCCGTCATCCACGTTTGTCATGGAGATGGTGAAGTTTGTGACGACGGCTGCGGGCGGGATGAAGACGAAGGTCTGGAAATAGGTGAAGTCGCCCGCCATTCCGCGGCCCGGACAACCAATTGCCTGCAAGCCGGCGGAATTTGTGTTGAAGCCGATGCTGTTTGGATTGGGAGCGGGAAACCATCCGGGATCACCTACATCCGGGATTGGCGGCGCGTAGGCAAACTCCGTGTTCGTGCCGCGACCAGCTTCGGGTGGGTTGAAAGTAATCGCGCCGCCGTCCCAGTGCATTTCCCACGGGGAACGCGTCGCAGTCTGACTCCATCCGCACAGGGGCAGCAGCGTCAACAACAGAAACAGGCAACAACATGCCGGCGATGGCCGGGCGAGCGGCAGCCGTTGGGAGGGTGGGTGATTGGGCAGGGACATGGGTTGGGTGGGTTTGGGTTACTACTACTGCGGGTGTTCCAGGGATGCCGTCCGTGGGTGGTGCGGAGCGGCGATGGAAAGAAGAATTCAGGCGCGGGCCGGGCGGCCGCGGTTGCGGTGACTTCACAACATTGACGTGTACGCAAAGGTAAAACTTTTGCCGAGCTTCGCCCCGGACGAACGCGTCGCTCTCACGCTCATGCCGCATCCCGAACTTCATCACGCTGGCAATGGAAAAACGGCTTCCAATGCAGAACAATCGTGCGTGATTTGTGGCCGCAGATTAGCGCAGCCGCCAACGGCGTCAAGCAATGTCTGTGCGTTTTGGAATGACCTGCGGAAAGGTGCGGGACATCAACGGGCCTGAGGATCTTCGCATGTTCACCGCCGCCGGTCACTGCTTCAGGAGGAACAGTTCGGGGGCGTTCCATGTGGCTCGGAAAAATGTGGAGGCCGCCGGACGAACGTTGGCAAGGTCGGGACGGAAGGCGACAAAGAGGTCCGGCGACACGGTTCCGATCAGCGGCTGTTGTTCGCCAAGAATGGATTGAACTTCATCGAAGAGTTTCTTGCGCGTTTCAAAATGGAGCGTTTGCAGTTGTGCGTCCATCAGTTCGTCCACACGGGCTTCCCACGCAGTGGCGGGCCTGGTCTGGTTGGGAAACCATTAATGCATCGGTTCGTCGGATTTGAGCACGTTCATCTGAGACGTGGGATCGTCGCTCCCACCGCCCAAGCCCATCAACGCACAGTCGTATTGGCCGGTGTCGTTGATCCTTTCCAGCAGGACCGGGAACTCCACCAATTCCAGATCGGCGCGCAGGCCGATTTGTTTCAAGTCCTCGACGATCAATCGTGCCTGGGCTTCGCGCATGGGGTTTTTGGTGTTCGTGGTGAGTGTGAAACGCACCGGAACTCCGTCAGAATCCTCCAGCATGCCGTCGCCGTTGCGGTCCTGCATCCCCATTTCGGCCAGCAACGCCCTGGCGCGGGCCGGGTCATAAGGAAAACGGGGCGCGTCCGGATTGAACCATTTCCCGTGTTCCTTCGAGAGAAAGCTGTGAATGGGCCGTGCCCGGCCTTCGTACACTTCCTTGACGATGCGGTCGCGATTGATGGCGCTGGAGACGGCCTGGCGAAATGTTTTGTTGGTGAACCATTTCAGTTTTTGGGGTTGCACGAGCGGCAGGCCGGCCTGATTGGTGCCGGTGTTCTGGTTGAACCAGACAAAGTTTCCGTCCGTGCCGGTGGCGAGCGTTTCCAGGCGGTAACCGACCTGCGGTTGCGCCTGTTTGAAAGCCGGGAATTCCTCCGGGCGGCCGGTTTCATACACGTCGCACTTGCCGCCAATGAACGCGTCTCGCGGCACGTTGCCTGACCCGGCGTAGATCAGGACTTCGTCAAAATACGGCAGTCGCTGGCCGTTGGTGTCCGCCATCCAGAATTCCGGGTTGCGCTCCAGCAGTATGTAGCGGTCGGGCACGGATTCCTTCAGGCGGAACGGGCCGCTGCCGACAACGTCGCCGGGCGGGGTGTTGAGATTGTAGGCGCTGATGAAACGGCGGGATTTCGCCGCGGGTTCGAATTTGTGTTTGGGCAGAATCCAGACGCCACCGAACAATTCGAGAAACGGCGCGTACGGCACGGCTGTGACCACCTGCACGGTCAGGTCATCGAGTTTGCTGACGGCAAAAGGCATCCCTCCCGCCATGAAAACACGGTAGCTGGTGGGCGGCATTTCCGGGCTGTACATCACTCCGTTCCAGGTGAACACCACGTCATCGGCCGTCAACGGTTCTCCATCGCTCCAGTGCAGGCCCGGTCGCAGCTTGAATGTCCACGTCTTCTCGTCCTCCGTCACGCTCCAGGATTCGGCAAGGCCTGGACCGGGTTGTTGCGTCGTCCAATCCATGTTCACCAGCGGGCTGAACAGTAATCGCGTCACCGTGTCCGGACCCATGTCCCCGGACACGAGCGGATTGAACGAGCGCGTCGGCCCGCTGCTCACCAACGTCAGCCGTCCTCCGCGCCGGCCCGCCTCCGATTGAACGACCAGCGGCGAAACCAGCGGATGACCCTCGGTGGAGCGGGTTTCGGCTTTCTTGCCGCAGCCCGGCACGAGCGCGAGCCAGCAGACAAACAATGGAGAGAATCGGCGCAGAACGTTCATTTGATGACGTGTGGAATAGCGCATCCGCACGTTCAGGGCAAGCCGTTGGAGCAGGCCGGATGCGACGGAATGCATCCCAATGATTCAGTTTTCGCCGCGACTCATCAGGCGAAAGCACCAAACCCCAACATCCAAGCTCCAGTGAAGCTCCAAGGTTCAAAACCCAAAACGGAATCGGCGCCGCACCGTTTTGGAACTGGAGTTTGGAATTTGAAGTTTGGAATTTTCTTCGACGCCTCTGTGTTCTTGAGATTCCGGCGCTTCGCGCTATCATCGCCCCATGCCGATTTACGAATTTCATTGTGGCAAGTGCGACAGGGACAGCGAGATTTTCGTCCGGTCCAGCGACTGGCAGGGGACGAAGTGTCCGCATTGCGGTTCGGCGAAACTGTCGAAGAAATTCTCCGTGTTCGCCTCCGCCGTCCCCGGTGAGAGCGCGCCACCCACGAGTTGCAAGGCCAATGCCGGCGGGTGCGGTTGCGGACGCCGTTCACCGCACAAGCACTGAGCGTTCAATTCCCCGGAGCGCAGACTTCGACGGCAGTCACCAGCAATTCTCATTTTGACGGAGCGCCGATTTGTAATCGGCCTAAAGCGTTCGGAAATGCGGACGGTTCCCGCCTTTTCCCGATCCAAAGCCGGTTGAAAGCCGGCGCTCCGCGCCAAACTGAGAACTGCTGGCTGTCACGCTGCGCAATTCTTCCACGGCCCAGTCCGATCCGTGACGCGTCAATTTCTCCAGCGTCGCGACTCTGTGCGACACGGCCAGCGCCAGCGCCCCGATCTCACGCCTGCGACGCATCCCGTCAGACCTTCGCAACCCGGCATCCACACCGCGTCGTGAATTGGCCCAGGCTGTGAATAACAACAGCCTCGCGCCGCTTGACACGATGCGCCGGACGCGAGCAATCTTCGCGCAAACTCGATTCACGTTTATGAGAAAGCCGGCAATCATGACAACGTTCCTCCTCGAAATCCTCGTTGCCGCCCTGACGGCTTTTTCGACCGTCGCCGCAGAACCTGCGGCAGCCGACGCCGGCGCAGTCGCTCCCAAGACTGCGGACTCCATCGCCGCCCAGGAGGTCATGCGCACTTACCTGCAATTGCAGGAAAAACTCCACGCCACACAACTGGCGGTTGAGCGCACTCGTCAGGACGCCGAAGCCGCTGCCGCGCGCAATGCCGAAACCATCGCCACACGGCTGCAACTCATCCAGGAATCATTGTCCGACCAGCGCGCCCGCGAATTCGAGGCCATCCAGAGCACCAATCGCATGATGCTGATTGTGGCCGGGATTTTTGCGGGCGTCGGATTTCTGGCGATGGTTTTCACGGCCTGGGTCCAATGGCGCACCGCCGGCAAGTTCACTGAACTGGCGGCCAACCTGCCCAATCTGCGCGCCATTGGCCAGGGATGGAACCCGTCCGCCCTCGGCGCGGGCGAAGCGCACATCTCGGCGGACGTTCCCCGCGAAATCAACCTGCGACTTTCCGGGGCCATTGAGCGGCTCGAGAAACGCATTCTCGAACTGGAACACTCGGCCACGCCGCCGCTGCCAGACGGAAAAAACACGCCGCCTGACTCCCAATCCGGGTCGGCGTCCGCCGCATCCGACAGCGCCGCGCAAATCACCTTGCTGCTCGGCAAGGGTCAGTCCTTGCTCAATCTCGACAAGACGGACGAGGCTGTCGCCTGCTTCGATGAAGTGCTCTTGATGGACCAGAACAATACCGATGCGCTCGTGAAAAAGGGTGTGGCACTCGAACGTCAGAGGAAGTTGAACGAAGCCATCGAATGTTACGACCGCGCCATCGCTGCCGACGACACGGTGGCCATCGCATATCTCTACAAGGGAGGCATCTGCAATCGTTTGGAACGTTTCAGCGAGGCGCTGGAATGTTACGAACACGCTCTCCGGGCGCAGGAAAAACGTCGCGCAGCGTAGCGGTTTGGCCGGATCCCGCTTCCAAGCCGGTTTCCGACCGTTAATCCCTGAACCCTGCCCTCCCAATGCCGCAGTGATTTGGTGGACAATCGGTGAATTTCCTGTGAAAGATTCCGCCGTTTTTGCCATTGAAAGTGCCTGCAATCGGCCTAAAGTTGCCTTGGTTTCCGAACCTTTTTCACAGGCAGGAAACCGGAGTGGAAGGGATGGCAAAGAGCTCGTGCCGTCCCTTCTCACCTTTTTATTTCCCCAACCCGACAGTCACGGGCTTCAAAAGCGCTGAAACCGTCCGCGTCTTCCGCGGGTCACGGAACTTTTTCTGGCCGACAAGACCCGCGCCCGAATAGACTCGCGCCGTGTCATTGAACCAACTGGTTGATCATGCAACGGGGCAGTTCGCGCGGTGCTTCGACGAATTGCCTCAATTCGTCGTCGCGGCACCTGGACGTGTGAACATCATCGGCGAACACACCGATTACAACGACGGCTTCGTGCTGCCGATGGCCATCGAGCGCCAGACCGTCATCGCCGCGCGCAAAAGTCAGGGAACGAAAATCACGCTCCACAGCGTCACCACCGGCGAAACGGCCACGTTCAGCGCATCCTCCATCCAGCCGGGCGATCCGCCGTGGTCCAATTACGTGCGCGGCGTCGTGGCCGGATTCAAGAACAAGGGACTGAAGCCGGGTGGTTTTGATGCCGTCATTGATTCGGATGTGCCGTTGGGAGGCGGATTGTCCAGCAGCGCCGCACTGGAGGTCGCCACAGCCACGTTGATGGAGCTTCTCACAGGCCAGAAACTCGACCCAGCGCAGAAAGCGTTGCTGTGCCAGAAGGCCGAGCACGAATTCGCAGGCGTTCCCTGCGGCATCATGGACCAGTTCACGTCCGTAATGGCGAAGAAGGATCATCTGCTCCTGCTCGACTGCCGTTCACGTCACGTCGAATTCGCGCCGTTCAAGGACAACTCTCTCACCGTGCTCATCATCAACACCAACGTCCGGCACAAACTCGCGGACGGCGCGTATGCGCAACGCCGCTCGCAATGCGAACAGGCCGCGCAAACGCTGAAGGTAAAGGCACTGAGAGACGCTGATCTGAAGATGCTCAAAGCCGCGCAAGCCGGCATGGACGCCACCGTTTTCCGTCGGGCGCGGCACGTCATCACCGAGAACGATCGCACCGTGCGCGCCGCCGAATGTCTGGGCAAGGGCGACCTCGCAAAAGTCGGAGAATTGATGTACGCCAGCCACGCCTCCTTGCGCGACGATTACGAAGTGAGCTGCGCCGAACTGGACGTGGTGGTTGACATCGCGCAACAGATCGGCGCGGACGGCGGCGTCATCGGTTGCCGAATGACGGGTGGAGGATTTGGCGGCTGCGCGGTCGCGCTCGTGCGGTCGGCAAACGTGGAACTCATCGCCAAACGCATCGTGCAGGATTACGAACTGCGGACGCGCATCAACCCGTCAGTGTTCGTTTCCCGCGCCGCAGCCGGTGCGACCGTCATCAAAGGCGGCTGACACGGCTGTTCTTGGTTCTGGGGTTCAAATTGAGAACTGGCGTTGTAAAAATCCTTTGCAGGAAGATGAATTTACTGATTTTCAATCGCGCGACTTTCGCCCTTCTCATCGCGGCTGCTTTTTCATTGCTGGCCGGCTGCAACTCCGTTCCCCGACCGCCATCGCATCAATACGTGCCGGAGCCCAATCAAACGGCCGACATGTTTCCCCGACCCGCGACGCGCGCGGACAAGACAAAACCGGCGCTGTTCATCGTCGGCGATTCCACAGTCCACAACGCCGCGCCCGAATTCAAAGGCTGGGCCGACGTGATCGCGGCGCATTTCGACACCAACCGCATCACAATTGAAAACCACGCGCGGCCCGGACGCAGCAGCCGCACGTTTCAGACACAGGGCTGGTGGAAAATCATATTGGATCGGGCACGCCCCGGCGATTTTGTCGTCATCCAAATGGGCCACAACGACGCCAGCCCTGTGGTGGACACCAATCGCGCGCGCGGCACACTGCCCGGCATTGGCGACGAATCGAAGACGATTTACAATCCCGTCACGCGCAAATCCGAAACCGTCCACACCTACGGCTGGTATCTGCGAAAATACATCGCCGATGCCCGCGCCAAAGGCATGATGCCCATCCTCTGTTCCCCCGTGCCTCGATTGCCGAAACAGAACGTCACGGACGGGATGACGGAGACCAACCGTTACGCCGAATGGTCGCGCGAAGTCGCCGGCGACGCGAATGTGGCGTTCGTTGATTTGAACCGGCTCATCATGAACCGCTACGTTGGAATGACACCGGCGGAGATCAAGGCGAGTTACTACACGACGCTGGACAGCACTCATTCCAATCTCAAAGGCGCGGAACTGAACGCGGAATGTTTTGTGGAAGGCTTGCGCAAACTGACGAGTTGTTCGCTTAAGGAGTTTTTTTGGAATTGAAATAGACGTGCGTAACTTGGTTAAGCCTCGAGTTTCCGTCATCGAGCACATGTCAGGCGTCAATCAATTTGTGGAGGGCTGCGAAATGGACTGGCGATTTGCCTGCAAAGCCACTGGCAATCCTCAAGAAACTGTGCGAACAGACCGGGTTGCTTGCAATACCAATCAACACGTTGCATCGCTGAAGGGTCGGGTGTCAGTTGTATTACGAAATCGGGTTTCGAGGGCAGCGATGACCTGGAACGTTGCTGCAATGATTTGGTATGGTCTGGCGACGGATAGAAGTCGGTTTGCAGATATCCCACGGCCTCGACACAGTAAGAAGGTGTAAAGGAAGAGTCCGATAGACCGAAAAGCGTCGGCTCATTGCTCATACAATTGATGTTTAAGAGAGCAATGCCTGACCGGTCGGTCGATCTAATCTCTTGATTGCGAGCAGCAAGTGAGAAGGGTTTGGGCACATAATAGGTCGCTACCACCGCGTTCTCGATTGGTTCGCCTGTCTCTGTATCCACAACCTGCACACTTGCGTGCCGGTAATACGCACATCCTGAACTGGAAAACAACGCCAGACAAACGAACCATTGCATCAACTTTGAGACACGCCGAGGATGATCACAGTTTTTCAGGGTCAAGCACATGTTTCTCTAACCCTTTAGCTTTCGCTCCAGAATCTCGCCAACAACGCCCGGGTTCGCCTTGCCTTTGCTCAATTTCATCACCTGACCTTTGAGGAAATTCAAGGCGGCAGTTTTGCCGGCTTTGAAATCCGCCGCCGGACCGGGATTGGCGGCAATGGCTTCATCGCATAACTTTTCAATCGCGCCGGTGTCGCTGACCTGGGCCAGACCGCGTTCCTGGACGATGGCTGCTGGTGATTTGCCGGTGTCGAACATTTCCGCAAACACCTGTTGCGCCGCGGAACTGCTGATGGTCTTGGCTTCAACAAGGCCGACGAGTTCCAACAGCGCTTCGGGTTTGAACTGCAAATCATCGAGTGACAGCAGTTCGACCTCCGAGATGCCCATGGCGGCCTGCTCTGCAAATTCCTTCTGATTCGCCTCCGCAAGCTTCGCCTGAAGGTTGTTGATGACCCAGTTGGCGACAGCCTTTGGATTCTTCGACTGTCTGGCGATGCCTTCAAAATAATTTCCCAGTTCAGGGTTGCTCTTGAAAACATCGGCGTCACCGGGAGGCAGATTGTAATCGCGCATCAAACGCTGCTTGCGCGACAGCGGCAGTTCGATGACTTGCGATTTCACTTCCGCCAGCCACGCATCCGAGGGCGACAGCGGCATCAGGTCCGGATCGGGAAAATAGCGATAGTCGTGCGCGTCTTCCTTCGTCCGCATCTGTTCGGTGATGCCCGCCACGTCGTCCCAGCGGCGCGTGGATTGAATGAGCTTTTCGCCGCGTGACACCGTCTCGATCTGGCGCGGGATTTCGTATTCCAGCGCGCGGCGCACGCCGGAGAACGTGTTCATGTTCTTGATCTCGATCTTCGCTCCGAGTTCCTTGCTGCCCCTGCGTCGCACGGACACGTTCACGTCGCAGCGCACCATGCCCTTTTCCATGTCGCAATCGCTGACGCCGCCTTGATGGAGAATTTCCGTGAGCGCGTTGAGATACGCCTGCGCCATGTCCGCGCTGGTGATGTCGGGTTCGGAAACAATTTCCATCAGCGGCACCCCAGCGCGATTGAAGTCCACGCCGCTGTGCCGCTCGAAATGCGTGCTTTTGCCCACGTCCTCTTCGAGGTGCGCTCGTGTGATGCGAACGCGGGAAATGCCGCCCTCGAATTCAAACTCCACGTAACCGTTGGCCGTGCTCGGCTTGTCGTATTGCGTGAGTTGATAATTCTTGGGCATGTCCGGATAGAAATAACTTTTCCGGTCGAACTTGGCGAAACGCGGAATCTCGCAGTTCAGCAGATAGCCGGTGAGCACTGTCTTGCGCAACGCCTCCTCATTCGGCACGGGCAGAACGCCCGGCAGGCCGAGGCAGACGGGGCAGACGTTGGTGTTCGGCTCTGAACCGTATTGATTCGCGCAACCGCACCACATCTTGGATTTCGTCTTGAGTTGGACGTGTGTTTCCAGACCGATGACTGCTTCGTATTCCATAATTGCGGGGAGAGTTTAACCACGGACGGACGCGGATGGACACGGATTTTTCACGGGAGAATCAGTCGTGAGCTTGT
>DAOLDN010000093.1:0-9985 GCA_035327385.1 Verrucomicrobiota bacterium
CGGAGATCGCGCCCTACGGCCATCCGGACTTCACACCCAAGCTCATGGGCCGCAGCATCAACGTGATGATCAGTCCGCTGCCCCGCAACAAACGCGCAAAGCATCCCAACCAGTCCGCCGAGAACCATCCGCCGTCCGTCGCCGCGCATTCGTCCGCGGATCATTCGACTGGAAAGACCGTTGCCGTGAAACGCGCGGACGGGGCGAAAGCCGACGGTGACTTTGCCAACAATCCCTTCGCCAAGATTGAGGTTGCCGCGTCGCAGCCGGGCGAAGCCTGACGCGCCGGTTCCGGCTCACGCTCCAAGTTGAGAGCGCAACCGTTTAGCGCGTTTCACCCATACGGCATCGCGCTTCCGTTGGAACGTGGGAGAGTGCGCGTCGTCCTGGATCACGTCCTCCAATTCCGCTGCCGCAAGGTCGGGCTGGTTCATGGACAGATACAACTCGGCCAGTTGCACCTTCGCCCTCGGGTAGGAATGGTTTTCCGTCACCTGTTTCCACAATTGCAGCGCGTTGTCGTTTTCGCCCAGCGCGGAACAGGTTTCCGCCAGCGCCATCAGCGTGTGGCCGTAATCATGTTTGGGATTGGCGCGAACGACGCCTTCGAGCAATGGTCGCGCCTCGTCGGGCCGGTTTTGCCGCAACAAACACTGGCCCAGATGCGCCCGGGTGTCCTCGTCCTCGCTGTCGCGTTCCATCGCTGCGCGGTAGCATGCCTCCGCCTTGTCCAGTTTGCCCTGCTGAAAATAGACATCGCCCAGTTGCGAGTGATGATGCGCCTTGTCGAGATGATGGATTTGCGCCTCCAGTTCCTTGATGCGCGCCCGTTCCCGCGCTCCAGGCAGTTCAAAACCGCGGGTCGCCACGGGCGTCGCGGCCCGATACACGAAGAAGTAATACAACAACGCCGTGATGACCGAAAAGAACAGGATGAACACAGCCCAGAACCATTCGCGCCGGCGCACGGCGTCAATGAGCATCCAGATCTGAAACGCCGTCATCGCCAGCCAGAGCAACAGGCCGATGCCGCCTTGAATCGAAACTTGCGCAAACACGGTGAGCAACACGAGCGCAGATTAAGTCGGGGACAGCCGCGCCGCAACTCCGCACTCTGGGCCTGGCGTTAAAGCGTGGACGGATGGATTTTGAAAAAATGGAGCGGGCGAAGGGAATCGAACCCTCGTGTGAAGCTTGGAAGGCTTCCGTTCTACCATTGAACTACGCCCGCTTGCCGTTGCCCCGCACGGGGCCGACTGCGCGCAAATCATACCCCGCGCTCTTGCGTTGTCAATTCGCCGCCGTGTATCCTTCGCCCCGCATGAACTCGCTGCTTCTGACCGGCGGGCGGGTCATTGACCCCGCCAACAAACTCGATTCCACAGCCGATGTTCTCATTCTTGACGGCAAAATCGCCGCTGTCGGCACGGACGCCACCGCAAAAACCCCCGCCAATGTCGAACGATTTGACGCGACGGGAAGAGTCGTCTGTCCCGGCCTGATTGATTTGCACGTCCATTTGCGCGAACCCGGCCAGACTTCCAAGGAAACCATCGCCACGGGCACGGCCGCTGCGGCACGCGGTGGATTCACTTCCATCGTCTGCATGCCCAACACGTCTCCGGCGATTGACAACGCCGGCACAGTGGCGCTCATCCACGAACGCGCCGCAAAGCAGGGGCTTGTCAACGTCTTCGTCGCCGGTGCCATCACCAAAGGCATCGCAGGAGAGGAACTCGCGCCCATCGGCTCGCTCAAACGCGCCGGAGTCGTGGCCATCACCGACGACGGCCATTGTGTGCAGAACAACGAGTTGATGCGGCGCGCGATGGAATACGCGAAGATGTTCGACCTTCCCCTGATGGACCACTGCCAGGATTACTCGCTGGTGACCAGCGGCGTGATGCACGAAGGTTACTGGAGCACGAGCCTGGGCTTGCAGGGCTGGCCTGCGGCGGGCGAGGAAATGATCGTGGCCCGCAACATCCTGCTGGCCGAGCTGACGGGCGCGCACGTCCATTGCCAGCACCTCAGCGCGGCGGGCAGCGTGGAATTGATCCGGGCGGCAAAAAAACGCGGCATCACCATTTCCGGCGAAGCCTGTCCGCACCACTTCACGCTCACCGACGCCGCGATTGCCGGCAGTGAAAAATTTTGGGCGACGGACGGCGCGAACCTGTTTCAGTCACGCAACACGCAACACGCAACACGTCCTTCATGGCCAAGCTACGATACCAATTTCAAGATGAACCCTCCATTGCGTTCTGCCAAAGATCGTGAGGCGATTATCGAGGGGCTCGTGGACGGCACCATTGAAATTCTTTGCAGCGACCACGCGCCGCATTGCGATTACGAAAAGGAAGTGGAGTTTGACTATGCGCCCTTTGGAATCACCGGCTTGGAGAACGAACTGGCGCTGTCGCTCATGCAGCTTTACCACACCAAACGGCTCGGCCTGTCCGAACTGATCGCGAAATACACCGTTGCTCCCGCGAAACTGTTGCGGCTCGCCAAAGGCACGTTGAGCGTCGGCGTGGACGCGGACGTGACAGTGCTCGACCCCGTTTGCGAATGGAGTTTCACGCCGGAGACCACCGCCAGCAAATCCGCGAACAATCCCTTCTACGGTTGGCCGCTCAAAGGCAGGGCTGTCGCCACCATCGTCGCGGGCAAGGTGGTATGGTCGGAGAAGGCCGAAGCTGTGCTTGCGTAAACCGGTGAAGAAAACGGCATCTCCAGCCTGTCGTCGCTCTTATCCGGTACGAACCTTGAGTCCTCGCGCAACGGGCTTGCCGTTGAATTGAACCCGCAGCGAAAGGATTCGCATGCCTGCCAAGAGCTTGAAGGAATTCCTCGAACGGAACTGAGTCAACGAGCATCTGAGTTTCGTTACTCGAGATGTTGTCCACAAATCGTGTCGCAAACCTTCCGGTCGTCGCGTTGTGGTTCAAGATTTTGGACATTTCGTAAAGTTGAGAATTCCTGCCGGCGACGATTGAGGGTTTGTGCGCGCTCGCGGCATCGCCTCGCAAAACGGATTTCTTGACGCGGGTTTTATTGCCTTTTCTTTCGATGGCACACGAGTTGCCTTGGCCAAGGCGTGACTAAAGGAAGGGCCAGACCGACACCGCGATTGATACCAGTCGCCCAAATGAACCATGGATTCGCGGTTGCAGCGTTGACGATTTTCAGTTCAACGAACCGGTGTGTCGTGTCGGCCTGCCACAGTTCGCACCGCAGTTTCATTCCGTTCGCAATCCTCACCAACTGAAAGTCCCGCACCATGAACACTCCCGGCACAACGAGTCCGCTAACACCTTCCAACCCGTCCACGCTCCGCGAAAAGTGGCGGCAACTGTTTCAGGGCAAACGCGTCGCGTACCTGACGCTGCCGCTGCTCATCATGGCAACGATCGTGGAATTTGTCATCGTGGCGACCGGTTGGAAATATCAGCAGACCGTCTGTTTGCCGCAGGGAATGGGAGTGACGCTGTTTGGCATCGGGCCGATTGGCGCGACGATTCTCGCCGTCGAACTGCTCAAACTGCCGTTGGCCATCTGGACCGCATCTCGCACCGGCTGGGCGAAGGGTTTCATGCTGTGCATCGGCCTGCCGCTGGTTTGCCTGCTCACCTTCCAACTCGTCAAAGACATGGCGGTTTATGAAATGACCACGGCCATGAAGCCCGCGTCCGAATACCTCGAAAAAGCCGCCACCGAGGAAATCAAAATCTCACAACTCAACGGCGAACTCGCCGCCATCGAAGCCAAAAAGACGGAACGTCAACACAAACTCTCCGAACTGTCCGGCAAACACGCCAAGGCCAAGACCGACATCGAGGAATCGCTCAAACACAACGAGGCCACCCGCCTGGACGCCATTTCCCTCACCGATTACTAACGCAAGGAACTCTCCGAAGTCGAAGCCCGTCAGGCCTCCATCACCAAACAATTCGACGCCGATGCCGCCAAACTCTCCAAGTCCATTGCGGCCCTTCGCACCCGCCGCGAAGTCGAAGTGGGCCGCGCCTCCAAATGGAACGCCGAGGAAGCCCGCATCGAAAACGAATACAAGTCGAAGCTCGCCGCCTACACCAACAGGAAGAACGCCTACCTCAAGGACAAGGCGGAATACGACAACGCCAACATTCTCAAACGCCAGTTGATGCGCGAGCCGGTGGATCCCGGAGTCCCGCCCGTGCGCGAGGCCAACACCATCCTCAAGCCCGTGGAGATCGCCGAACTGGACGCCCAGATCAAGGACAAGGAAACCGAACTGCTCGCCATCCACAACAAACGCCGCGACGCCGTCGCACAGGTTGCCTCCGACGCACGCCGCGTGCGCGAGGAATTCGACCGCCGCTCCAGCACCAAACGCGAGGAGACGGACCGCAAGCGCGACGAACTGCTCGCCGCCCTGGCCCTCGCCACCACGCAATGGGCCGCCGAGGAAAAACTGGTCAACGAGGAATATCAGGCCGCCGCCGCCAAGGTGGACGGCATCCGTGCCGAACTGGACGCCGCCCGCAAAAGGGCCGAGGGCTTTTACGAAGCCCGCGAAGCCGCCATCCGCAACACGCAGGTGCATCGTATCGCCACCACGGTGGAAATCGTCCGGGGCCTGATCTTTGGCGAACGTCCCATGTCCATCACCGCCACCGCCAGGGAACGCGGCGACATTCTCACCGACCAGATCAGCATGGTCCGCATCTGGGTTTATCCGGTGCTCGCGTTCATCGTCGCCTTCCTTCCCACGCTGCTGGTCGAAATCGGCTTCTCCACCGTCTTCAAACCGGACCAGCAACAACGCCCGCAGCACCGCCTCGGATTCCTCGGACGCCGCATGCACTGGCTCTACACCCGCGCGGGCCGATTGAAGATTCTTCGCGCCGAACGCATCGCACGCGAGGCCTCCGATGAAATCGCGGCCCGCGACAGGGCGTTGGCCAACGAAAAAACCACCGCGGAACAGGCGCTCGCCGCCAAGGAAATCGAACTTCAGGCCGCTCACGAAGCTGCTGCCGCCGCCGCCGCCGAACACGAGGTCCAGCTCAAACAAAAGGAGGACGAATGGGTGGCGAAGTTTGCCGGCATCGCCGATTCCCTCAACAAATCCGTGGCCGAAAAGGACGCTTTGCGCGCGCTGCAAAACGTCGAGATCGAACGCCAGGTCCAACAGCGACAGAACGCGTGGGCGGATCGCGTCAACGAACTGAGCAAGGAACTCGACACCCGGCGCGACGCCGCCGAAGCCGAACGCAAAGGACTGATCCAGGAGCACCACAAGAAATTGCAGGAAGTCACCGAGACGGCCAAATCGCAGATCGCCCAGGCGCGCCGGCTGGCCGCCGAGACCGAACTGGCCTCGCAGGAAAAGACTTCCAAACTGGAATTCGCCCTGAAGGAAGCTCTCGACGCGCGCGACGCGGCCATCGCCGATTCGCGCCAGCAGATCGAGGCGCTGTCGCTCAAGCTGGCGCAGGCCCGCGAGGACGGTGCGCGCGAACTGGAAAAGGCTTCGCGCCAGGAGAAGCACCGTCTGGAACTGAACCAACTTGAAGTGGCTAAACAATTGCGCCTGCGCGAGGAGGAATTCGAGCGCGAACAACAGAAACGCGAACAGGAACTGGCCGCCACGTTTGAAGCACGGTTGATCGAGGAACAGGCGAAGACCGCGCAGGCCGCGCGCCGTCGCGATGACGAATTGGAACGCCAGTTGGAAGCGCGAGTCCGCGAGAACGACGCCCGCTGGAGACAGGAGATCCAGCGGATCGAAGCGGACGCCGTGTCCCGCCTCGACGCGCGCGAACAGCAGTTGCAGGCTCAGACCGAAGTCCGCATCGGCGACATTCAATCGCAGGCCGAACAGGAATTGCGCCGTCAACAGTCGGAATTCGAGCGCCAGTTTGAGGCCCGCGACCGCGAAGCCGACGCGCGGTTGAGGCAGGAATTGCAGCAGAGGGAAATCGCGTTCCACTCCAAACTCAAGCAGCGCGAACTGGAACTCAACACCCGCGCCGCCGCGCGTGAGACCGAATTGCAGAGCCAGTGGGCCGCGGATTTCCGGGCGCGCCAGGAGGAATGGGAAAAGCAGGCCGAAGCGCGGGTCCGCGCCGCCGAGGCTCGATTGAACCAGGATTCACAACAGAAGGAGGAATTGTTCCAGATGAAACTCCGCCAGCGCGAACAGCAGTTGCAGTCGCAGTTTGACGCGCGCCAGGCCGAGTTGCAGGCACAACGCGATCAGGACATCCACAACCGCCAGCAGGAATGGGAACGCAACGCCCAGGACGCAGCCCGAGCCGTCGAGCAGCGATGGATGGCCGACTTGCAGCAGAAGGAGGAGTTGTTCCAATCCAAACTGCGCCAGCGCGACCAGCAATGGCAGGCCAGGCTCGATGCCGTGCGCGCCGAATCACAGGCGCAGTCCGAGGAGGCGTTGCTCCGTCAGGAAACGGAATCAGGCGAGGCGCGTCAACGCGCGCTCCGCGAACTGGAAGTCCGCGTCCGCAAGGAGATGCAGGAGAAGCACGACGCCGCATTCGCCGAGGCCGCTCAACATGAGCAGAACCTGGTCGCGCAACTGGCCGGGCAGGCCGAAGCACAGCGGATTGCGGAACGGGAACGCGATGAAGCGCTCCAGTCCGCCGTGGAAACCGCCGGCCAGATGAAGGAATTGAAGGAGAAACTGCTGGCAGCCTCCACGTTGCTCGCCGGATGGAAGGGCGGAAACGGGGGCGGCCATGACGGCAACGGTTTCGGCAACGGCAACGGCAGGCATCTGGTCCTGGCCGGAAGCGGAAGGAACAGTTGATAAACCGCGCCGCGACCGCGGTGCGCCGGGATACTGACATCAGGGCAGGCCAATGGCCTGCCCTGTATCGTTTGAATGTGTGATTGGCCGCGGTTCAGTGGCGAATCCACGTCGAACGGCTCCGGCGGAACTTGAGACTTGGAAGTTGCTCCACAGAACCGTAATTTGCGCCCATGCCTGCCGGCAATTTTGACGTCAAATACATCGCGCACCTCGCGCGCCTGTCGCTGTCTCCCGAAGAGGAACAGAAACTGGGTGCGCAACTGGGCAACATCATCGGCTACATCGAGAAGTTGGGACAACTGGACGTGGCCAACGTCGAACCCACCGCCCACGCCGTGCCGATGGTCAACGTCATGCGCGCGGATGAAGTGCGCCCGTCCCTGCCTCACGACGAAGCCATGCGCAACGCGCCAAAACAGGCCAACGGACTGTTTATCGTGCCGAAGATTGTGGAATAACCCTCCGGCTCACGCATCACGCATCAGCACCACGTCATCCGATGCTCAACCAACTCACCATTTCCGAACTCACCTCGAAGCTCGCCGCACGCGAGGCGTCCGCACGCGATGCCGTGCAGGCGTGCCTCGACCGGGTGGCGCGTGTGGACGGTGACATCCACGCCTTCATCAGCCACGACGCCCCAGACGCGCTGGCACAGGCCGACGCGGCGGATAAATTGATCGCCTCCGGTGTCACCCACGCTCAAAAGCCGTTGCTGGGCGTTCCCATCGGCATCAAGGACGTGCTCGCGGTAAAAAATCATCCGCTCAACTGCGGCTCAAGAATTCTCGGCAAATTCGTTTCGCCCTACGACGCCACCGCGATTGAGAAACTGAAGGACGCGGGTGCAATCATCTTTGGCCGGCTCAACATGGATGAGTTTGCGATGGGCAGTTCCACGGAAAATTCCGCGTTCGGCGTCACTCGCAATCCCTGGGACACGACGCGCATTCCGGGCGGATCGTCCGGCGGTTCGGCGGCGGCGGTGGCGGCCGATGAAGTCATTGCCACTCTGGGAACGGACACCGGCGGCTCCATCCGCCAGCCGGCGGCGCTGTGCGGTTGCGTTGGCATGAAACCAACCTACGGTCGCATTTCGCGTTACGGACTCGTGGCGTTCGCGTCGTCGCTCGACCAGATCGGGCCGTTCACCAAGGACGTTCGCGACACGGCGACGTTGCTGAACGTCGTCAGCGGCCACGACGAACGCGATTCGACGAGCGTACCGCAGCCTGTCCCGGATTATGCGAAATCTCTCAGGGGCGACATCAAAGGTTTGCGTCTCGGATTGCCGAAGGAATACATGATCGGCGGTTTGGACTCGGAGGTGAAGGCGGCGATTGACGCGGCGGTGAAGCAGTTGCAGTCGCTCGGAGCGAGCGTGGAGGAAATTTCACTGCCGCACACGGACTATGCCGCCGCCACGTATTACATCATTGCTCCAGCCGAGGCGTCCGCGAACTTGGCGCGTTTCGACGGCATCCGTTATTGCGCGCGGGTGGATGGCGCGGACCCGATTGAGCTTTATTCCAAAACGCGCGGCGCGGGTTTCGGCCCGGAAGTCAAACGTCGCATCATCCTTGGCACTTACGTTCTCAGCAGCGGTTATTACGACGCGTATTATCTGCGCGCGCAAAAAGTCCGCACGCTCATCCGTCAGGATTTTTTGAACGCGTTCGAGAAGGTGGACGCCATCGTGACACCCACGACACCGACTGCCGCGTTCAAGATCGGCGAGAAGTCGGACGATCCGTTGCAGATGTATCTATCCGACGTGTTCACCATCTCATGCAATCTCGCCGGCATCTGCGGCATCAGCGTGCCGTGCGGTTTCACAACATCGCCCAAACTGCCCATCGGCCTGCAACTGCTCGGCAAACCCTTCGGCGAGGAGATGATTCTGAAGATCGCTCACGCCTACGAGCAAAGCACGGACTGGCACAAGGCAAAGCCCACGATAACAAAGTGAAGCTGGAATCGGCCGAGCGAACGAAGGTCGAATTGATAACCGGCAGTGTGATGAATGCCAGCGTCCAGCGGTGGGAGGCGAAACGCGACACCGCTTTGCTTGTCACATGAATTTCCTCCTGGTCGTGCCGTTTCGGTTCGACTGAATGTTTGTCGCGGTCAACATAAACGAACTCGAAGGTATCAATCCGCGCCGCACCCGCGCGGGCGCGGCGACTCCCTGCCGCGTGTGTGTCACACGGCCATACATGGTTTCAATCCGCGCCGCGCCCGCGCGGGCGCGGCGACGCGGTCGCGACGAGGCGTGGGCCGCGAAACTTGATGTTTCAATCCGCGCCGCGCCCGCGCGGGCGCGGCGACACGAGCGAGTGCGCTACCGCGACCTTCTTGCAAAGTTTCAATCCGCGCCGCGCCCGCGCGGGCGCGGCGACAACAGGCAAGGTGCATTTCGTAACATACGAGGGGTTTCAATCCGCGCCGCGCCCGCGCGGGCGCGGCGACGCCGCGCCGAGCGCGTAAGCGACGTATTTCAGGATGTTTCAATCCGCGCCGCGCCCGCGCGGGCGCGGCGACTGGTGTCAATCCGCAGCGTCGCTCCGTTCTGCGAGTTTCAATCCGCGCCGCGCCCGCGCGGGCGCGGCGACTTCGTTCGGCTGGCCGGTTCAGCACGTTCGGTTGGTTTCAATCCGCGCCGCGCCCGCGCGGGCGCGGCGACGCGCCACGCCGCCAGACGCAGGGAGCGGCATCTGGTTTCAATCCGCGCCGCGCCCGCGCGGGCGCGGCGACATGCCGGTGGCAACCGGCTGGCGATCACGAATGCGGTTTCAATCCGCGCCGCGCCCGCGCGGGCGCGGCGACATTCGCGGTTGGCGGGAGTGACCACCACCCGGCCCGGTTTCAATCCGCGCCGCGCCCGCGCGGGCGCGGCGACCGCCCGAGCCTGCGGATGACAGGGGCGATGCGCAGTTTCAATCCGCGCCGCGCCCGCGCGGGCGCGGCGACGCCGCCGCGTGCTGCATTGACTGGCTGACAGAATGGTTTCAATCCGCGCCGCGCCCGCGCGGGCGCGGCGACGCGACGTGGGTTCGCTACGCGGCGACCAATTTCACGGGTTTCAATCCGCGCCGCGCCCGCGCGGGCGCGGCGACGCCATAGGTCAGTGTGGTTGCTGTGGTTTCATGTGTTTCAATCCGCGCCGCG
>DAOLDN010000094.1:0-9982 GCA_035327385.1 Verrucomicrobiota bacterium
GCCAACATCACGGGCAACTTCGTTGTGCAGGTTCCACCGAAAACAGCGAAGAGCCCGTTCGGTTGGCGAGTTTGGCGGATGATTTTCCCCGCGTGACGCGCGCGCGGTGGCTGCGTTCGTCAGAACGCGGCTGTGCGATTGGAGATTTGGCCGCACTCTCACGAGTGCGGCCACAATCCTGCGTTCGATTCCGGCGGTTTCAGCGCTGAATGCGCGCCGAGCCGCCCTTGGCAAAGGCTTTCACCTGTTCCACTGTCGCCATCGTGGTGTCGCCGGGGAACGTGGTGAGCAAGGCGCCGTGTGACCAGCCGAGGTTGACGGATTCCTGCTCACTCGCGCCGGAAAGCAGTCCGTAGAAAAAGCCCGCCGCGTAACCGTCGCCGCCGCCGACGCGGTCCACGACATCCAGTTCGCACATCGGAGATTGATAGGTCTTGCCGTTGATCCACGCGACTGCGCCCCAGGTGTGGCGGTTGGTGGAGTGAACTTCCCGCAGCGTGGTGGCGACAGCCTTCACGTTCGGAAACTTCTTCGTGGCTTTTTCGATGACCGCGTAAAACGCGCTCGGATCGAGCTTGGATTTGGCTTCCACGTCCTGACCTTCAATGCCGAGACCTTTCTGCAAATCTTCCTCGTTGCCGACGAGCACGTCCACGTTGGCGACGATGCGCGCGAGAACGTCAACCGCCTTGGCTTGACCGCCCCAGATGTCCCAGAGCTTCTGGCGGTAGTTCAGATCGAACGAGGTGATCGCGCCGGAAGCTTTGGCGGCCTTCATCGCTTCGACAATCAATTCACCGGTGGTTTCGGAGAGCGCGGCGAAAATGCCGCCGGAATGGAACCAACGCACGCCCGCGCCGAAGATTTCGTTCCAGTTGAAATCGCCGGGCTTGAGCTGGCCGGCGGCTTCGTTGCTGCGGTTGTAGAACACGACCGGAGCGCGCACGCCCTGGCCGCGATCAGAATAGACGGTCGCCATGTTCGGGCCGCGCACGCCGTCGTGCTTGAATTTCTTGTAGAACGGCTTGACGCCCATCGCACGGACGCGTTCGGCAATCAGGTCGCCGATGGGATAATCCACCATGGCGGTGGCAACACCGGTGCTGAGGCGGAAACAGTCGGCCAGGTTGGCGGAGACGTTGAATTCGCCTCCGCTGACGTGGATGTCGCAATGTGTGGCCTTGCGGAAAGGAATGATGCCGGGGTCAAGACGGTTGACGAGCGCGCCCAAGGACAGGAAGTCCAGCGCACCCTCTTTCTTTATGTTGAGTCCGTTGTTCATGTTGAATGTTCGATTTAAGGTTGTTGCTGCAGTTCAAAAATGATGATTCGCGCCCGCCGTTGGCGAGCGCGAAAAAGCCGTCGCGGCGTAATATCGCGAGGTTCAGCCGATGAAGATGGGCTTGAGATGGCGTTCAAATAGGTTGCCGGTGACGTTTTTGGCAACGACTTCCTGGTTGGCTTTGACGAGGTCAATGTACCGCTGGCCTTTTTTGGCCGCGATCTTGAAGCCCACGTGCAGCAACTGGCGCAGGTGCGGATTGAAATCCTTGCACTTCGGATCATGCCGGAGCGCGTTGACATACTGTTCGCTTGTCCAGCCGGAAACTTCGGACGGTGTCGGCAGTTTGGAGCGGTCAATGTCAATGACCGTGGCATACGGCCCGCATAGTTCGTCAATGTGTTCCAGGGCGGCGCCATAAATGTCCTTGGCCAGCACAAGGCCGTCACCGCCGGCTTCGGCCAGTCCGATGACTTCCTCCAGCCAGGTCGTGCCGGCGGTCTTGAGATGCAGGCCCGCGCCGTGTGTTTTGACGGCTTTGCGGATGGCACCGTAGATGGAAAACTTGTCGCTGCCGGAATGGACGCTGAGTTTGAGATTGTCCGGCAATCCATACTTTTGGATGGCGAACTTGATGACGCACAAATCGTCGTTGAACTCCTTCTCGAACTGCGCCACGTCGCCAACGTAGTCAACGCCCTTGTTGAAGCGGCCCGTGAACTTGGGAGCGATGGTCTGGACGGGAATTCCGTTGTCCGCGATGGTCGCGAGGATGATCAGCAGTTCCACCGGCACCTGCGGCTTGTCGGTTTCATCCATGGAAACCTCGGTGATGAATTTGCCCGCGCCCTTGGCCTTCTCGATGTGGCGATAAATGACTGCGGCCTCCTGGACTGCGAAGAGGAATTTGTTGGCGACAACCTCCACGTCCGCGCGGCTGGTGTGAACGCCGCCTGAGACTCCGGGGATTTCCACGTTGCCGATGAGTTCGGGATGTTTGTCCACAAACGCCTTTACGTCCTCCGGTCTGGCGGGTTTACCGATGGAGTCCGCGACATCAATCGTGTAAAAATCAGAGCAAGGGATGAAACGGTCCACGGTTTCCAAGCGGATGTGATCGGCGTCCACGTGCCAGCCTTTTGTCCAGCCGAGTTTTTTGACGGCGGCCTCGGCTGCGGCGCGGACGGAGGACGGCTCCGAACCGATGATCATGTGTTCGCGATTGGATTTGTTCCAGACGGGCACGACATCCGCACCCTGTTGCGTGGCGAGAATGCAGGCCTGCAATTGAGCCTCGGCTTCCTGGGCAAAACGGTCGCCTACGCCGACCGAGAACTTCTCGAGTTTGAGTGAAGCGGTCATTATGTGTGATGATTATGTTGTGTCAGTCCGTTGAGGTTATCAGGCGGAGAGATTGCGCGAAAGCCTCAGTTTTTGCAAACGCAGTTGAAAAATCTGCATGGAGACGGCCCGGTTGCACGCCGATAAACTAAGAATTCTTGACGCTTGCGCGATCCTTTTTTTGGGCTACAGTTTGCCGACTGAACAACCAACAAAAAATACAAACAATGAAGCACATTCTTACAATCGTCGTTGCCCTCGCGTTCGCAGTGCCCGCCCTCGCCCACGAAGGCTGTCCCTCAAGCGGCAAGTCCAAGGACTCCGCGTCTGAATCCTGCCCCGGCAAAAAATCCGAGGAAGGCAAGTCCTGCTCCAAGGCGGAGAAGGAAGGTTGCGCCAAGGACAGCGACAAGACGACCGAAGGCAACTAGTCCGTTCTTGCGATTCTGAAGTCAACCCGCGTCACACGACGCGGGTTTTTTCATTTGTTCAAAGCGTAATTTGCGTTCGCAAACCGGAAGACTTCAGCCTAACTTTTCGACCGAAAGGAATTCATCATGGCAAAGAACACTTCAAAGGGTAATCAGGACATCATCCGGGAATTGTGCGTCGCGTACGCGATGGAACTCGAAACCGTTCAGAACTACATCGCCAACTCCGTGCATCTGGACGGCGTGCGCTCGGACGTTATCAAAAAGGCGCTGGCCGCCGACGTCGCCACCGAGGTCATGCACGCGCAGCAACTCGCCCAACGCATCAAGACCATCGGCGGATTGCTCCCCGGTTCGCTCGCCAACGCGCGCAACCAGACTTATCTCCAGCCGCCGAAAGATACGACCGATGTGGTCTATGTCATCAAAGGCGTCATCAAGGCCGAGGAAGGAGCCATCGCCCAATACAACAAGATCATCAAACTGTGTGACGGGCGCGATTACGTGACACAGGACCTGATCATCGAGATTCTCTCAGGCGAAGAAGACCACCGCCGCGAGTTCATGGGATTCTTGAAGGAATACGCGAAGTAGGACAGGCGTCGCGCCCGTCTCCGTCTTCAAAGATTTTGTTGACGGCCAATTTGTTTTTGGTGTGGCGGCTCGACACCAAATGAAAGCGGCACCGAGTCAGAAATGGATGCTGCGCCTGTCCTACAGCCGTTCCGCCAACGCCGCCTCACTGGCTGCAAACACATCCTTGTGCAGCGAATTGCCGTGTGCGTCAATGGTGACGACGGCCGGAAAATCCACCACTTCCAATTCCCAGATCGCTTCCGGCGAACCGAACTCGTCTTTGAAATACACATTGCGGACTTTCTTGATGCACTCGGCCAGCACCTGTGCCGCCCCGCCGACGCCGTGCAAATAAACGCAGCCGTGCTCCTTGCACGCCGCCAGGGTCCGTTCGCCCATACCGCCCTTGCCGATGACACCGCGCACGCCAAAATCCCGGATGATCTGCCATTGATACGGTTCTTCGCGAATGGACGTGGTCGGGCCGGCAGCGGTGCATTTGTAGGTGCCGTCCGGCTGCTGCATCATCACCGGGCCGCAATGGTAAATGATGCCGTCACGCAGGCTCACTCCTGACGGCAGCTTACCTCCCTCGTGCAAGTACTTGTGAACGGCATCGCGTCCGGTGAACACCACGCCGGATATCAACACTTCATCGCCGACTTTCAGCGCGCGGATTTTTTCTTCGGTGAAGGGAAAGCTCAACTTCGTCATGGCTCACATTTCAATCCAAACCCGTCCGAAAGTCCAGCGAACTGAAACGACGCATGCCACTACACCGGCGGCCAGCCCTTCGGGTCCGCATCCAGCGTCACGCCCTGACGCCGATACGCCCAGCACGTGTAGCTCACGCTCGCGAAATACGACGCCGGCAGTCGGTTGGCCGCGCAGATTTTCATTTGTGGGCGGCCACAGTTTTCGCGCGAGCCGTCTTGGGCCGCTTCAGTTCCACCATGCGCTTCCGCTTCGCATCCCAGCCGACAACCTTGTGGCCGGATTCCCATTGGCGCTTGCGCAAGTCTTCACACATGGCGTGGAGGTCGTAGTTGAACTTCCGCGCGTGTTCTGCACGATGGCGGTGGATTTCTTCGACAATCGTGTCTTTCATGATTCAGATGTTCCCATAAGTTCGAGCGGAGTGCAAACCACTGGACATGTGTAGCCGAGCTTCGCACAAGCCCGTTCGATTTCGGGGAGGATTTCTCCGTTGTTGATGTGGCGGCAGTTCCAAGTCAGCAAAAAATGCATTCGATTCGCGGTCGCAACGGCAATATGAACGGCGTCGGCGCTTGCATTGATCGGAATCAGGCCTGTTTCGCCAATCGCTTCGAGCAATCTTTCCGTCTCTGGTGGTACCGGCAGAATCGGGATTTTGGCGAGAATGGTTTGTCGCCGCCTTGCTGCATTGGGGTCGCCCTGCGCCACTTCGTCCAGGACGAGTTGTGATGCGAACATTTCAAAACTATTTCGCCGCAGACGCCACCACTTTTTCGTAGCCACAAGTTGTCCGGCCATCACCGGGTCACGAGTTGGCCGCGCGGTAAGGTAACTTGGAATTGTCGTTTCGAGATAGAGGGCTTCATTCAGTTTGCCCGTTCAATACAACCACTTCCCAATCTTCCCCTCCGCATCCAGCGTCACGCCCTGACGCCGATACGCCCAGCACATGTAGCTGATGCTCACAAAATACGACGCCGGCAGCCGGTTGGCCGCGCAGATTTTCACGCCCAGCAACGTCGTCTTGCCGCCGAAGCCCATCGGGCCGATGCCCAGTTCGTTCGCCGTTTTCAAAATGTCCTGCTCCAGAGCGTCGAGTTCGGGATTCGGATTGCGGTCTTCGAGGCGTCGCAGGAATTGCGTCTTGCTCAACTCGTAGCCCGTGGCACGGTCGCCGCCGATGCACACGCCGAGGATGCCCGGCCCGCAGCCTTTGCCCTGCGCCTGCAACACCGCGTCGAGGATCGCCTTGCGGCAGCCGTCGAGGTCGCGATTGGCTTTGAGCTTTTCGCTGGGCAACGAGTATTGCGCGCCGACGTTTTCGCACCCGCCGCCTTTGAGCGCCAGCCGCACGCTGACTTCCGGCGAACGATGCTGGTGGAAATGGAATGATGGCGCTCCCGGGCCGCAGTTTGTGCCGTCGTTCCTGCCCGTGAGCGAATCCACGGAATTCTGCCGCAAATAGCCCTTCTTCGTGGCGAGTTTCACCGCCTCGCGCGCGGTTTCCGCAAACGTGATCTGGTCGTAACCCACCGGACAATCCACGTAAAACAAGATGCTCCCCGTGTCCTGGCAGATGGGCTGCGATTTGTTTTTCGCCAGCGCAATGTTCTGGTCAATGATTTTCATGGCATTGGCCGCGAGGGAGTTTTTCTTCTCGTTCTCCAGCGACGCGAGGATGGCCTTGTGGACATCGTCCGGAATTTCGGCGGAGGTGCGGCGGATCAGTTCGACCAGGGAATTTTGCAGTTCACTCATAAAACAGGCGTCAGCGTAAGGCGTTCGCCGCGCACCGTCAACGCGGAGACGAAATCCATGCGTTCACGGTCGCGGACAAAATCGGTTGAAAGCATGCCAAGAAAGCGCCACACGCCGGCACTGGCCGGAAAGAAACATTGCATGCCCGCCCCGGTGCGGCGTAAATATCGCACATGGTGCAAACGATGACAGACCGCGAAGCGACCTCAGGCGCTTCGTCATTGCGGGAATTGTCGCTCAAAGCCTACCGGTTCATGCTCCTGGCGCGTGTCATTGATGACAAGTTCGCCAGCCTGTATCGCGCCGGAAAAATTCACGGCGGCGTCTTCCTCGGTCGCGGTCAGGAAGCATTGAGCGTCTCCATCGGACTGGCCCTGCGCGAGGGCGACGTGTTCGCGCCGTTGATCCGCGACCAAGCGGGCCGGCTGGCGTTTGGCGAACCGTTGATTGACGCCGTGCGGACTTATCTCGGCTCCGAACTCGGCCCCATGCGCGGTCGCGACGGCAACGTGCATCGCGGCGATCCGCAAAAGGGACTTCTCCCGATGATCAGCCATCTGGGCGCGATGATTTCTGTCGTCAACGGCGCGTTGTTCGCGCGTCGAATGAAAGGCATCACCGGAACAGTCGGTGTTGCCTGTCTCGGTGAAGGCGCGACCTCCACCGGCGCGTTTCACGAGGCCTTGAACCAGGCCGCAATCGAAAAACTGCCCCTCGTCGTCGTCGTTGCCAACAATCAATACGCCTACTCCACACCCAACGACCGTCAATTCGCCTGCGCGGCGCTCACGGACAAGGCGGTCGGCTACGGCATGCAATCCTGTTCCGTGGACGGCACCGACCTGCGAGCGTGCCTCGATGTCGTGGGCGAAGCCGTCGAACAGGCCCGCGCCGGCGGAGGTCCGAGACTCGTCGTCGCAACACTGCTCCGACTTTGTGGCCACGGCGAACATGACGACGCGGGCTACATTGTCCCGGAATTGAAAAATTCCCACCTGGGCCGCGACTGCCTCAAGGTCGCCGAAGAATTTCTGTTGCGGGAAAAATGGGCCGACAACGACACGCTCGCGCAATGGCGCTCCGAGGCGGTGCAACAGGTCGAAACCACCGTCGCCACCGTTCAACGCGAGCCGTCTCCCGACCCGTTCAACCACGAATGGAGGGCGCTTTCAACCGCCGCGTTCGTGGAAACGCATGACGCGGAATCGCCCGGCCCTGTGGAAATCTGAACCGCTGTTGATCATCCATGAGCATCACCTACCTTGAAGCCATCCGCGAAGCCCAGGCCCGCGCGCTGGCGGACGATCCGCGCGTGTTCATTTACGGACAGGACGTCGGAGCGTTCGGCGGCGCGTTCAAGGCAACAAAAAATCTCGCCAAAGAATATCCGGGCCGCGTCCTCGACGCCCCCATCAGCGAGGACGCCATCACCGGACTGGCCGTCGGCGCCGCCATCGAAGGCTTGCGGCCGATCATCGAGATGCAGTTCGCGGATTTTTCCACCGTCGCGTTCAACCAGATCGTCAATCAGGCCGCCACGCTGTTCTGGCGCACGAATGTCCCCTGCCCCGTCACCGTCCGCCTGCCCTGCGGCGGCACTTCGGGAAGCGGTCCATTTCACAGCCAGACGATGGAAACGATCTACGCCCACTACCCCGGCCTCGTGGTGCTGACACCGGCCACGGTTGAGGATGCTTACAGCATGCTGCTCGAAGCCGTGGCCATTGATGACCCGGTCATCTTCTGCGAACACAAATTTCTCTACTATCATCTCAAGGCGGAAAAACTTCCCACCGAGGCATTGCCCGTCGGCAAAGCCCGCGTCGCACGCGAAGGACGCGACATGACCATCGTCACCTACAGCGCCATGGTCCACGAATCGCTCGCTGTGGCGGACGAACTCAAAACGGAGGGTTGGGAGATTGAAGTCGTTGACCTGCGTTCCGTGAAACCGCTGGACACGGACACCATCATGGCCAGCGTGGCGCGCACGGGCAGGTTGTTGTGCGTTGGCGAATCGTGGCCGTGGGGCGGAGTGACTGCCGAAGTCGTCTCCCGCGTCGCCAGCGAGGGATTTGGACTGCTGGACGCGCCGCCACAACGGCTCAACGCAAAGGACACGCCCGTGCCGTATCATCCCAATCTCTGGGCCGCGCACCGCCCCACCGCCCGCAGCATCGCCGCCGCAGCGAGAAAACTGCTGCGAACCTGATTTTTAACTGAGAGTTGCCATGACGTCGCGATCCGAAATCGTAAATCGTAAATCGTAAATCAAAAATCCGGCAATGCCTTCCATCCCCATCATCATGCCGCAGCTCGGCGAATCCATCGCCGAGGCCACCATCATCAGCTTCCTCGTCAAACCCGGCGACGCCGTCGAGGCCGACCAGGACATCGTCGAGGTGGAAACCAACAAGGCGACGATGAATGTCACCTCGCCCTGCGCCGGGAAGATAGAAAAGTTCGAGGCGAAACTGAACGAGAGTTACGCCGTGGGCGCGGTGCTCGGAAAGATTGAAGCCAGCAAGGACGAAGCGGCCCGCGTGGGACTGGACACCGCCCACTTGAAACGGGACTCAGAAACGGAACGCGAACCCGCCGCACCGTCGTCCGCCGACGGGGTCAAGCGTGGCGTCGTCCAACCCACCGTTCGCGGATTGCCCGTGCCCGCGCACGCCGCCGGAGCCAGTTACATGTCGCCCCGGATGAAGGCGCGCATGGACGAACTGGGATTGCACGCGGCGGACTTGTCCGGCATCGCCGGCAGCGGCGCGGCGGGCCGTGTGACCGTGGAAGACTTTGAGCGATTCATCGCCAATCTCGAAAAACAAAAGCTCACCCCGGCGTCCTCGATGCGAGTGGCCGTGGCCGACGCGATGCGCCGCAGTTGGACGCGTCCGCTGGCGACCGTGGGACTGCCCGTGTATCTGGACGCGGTGCTGGCGCACCGCAAAACGTGCGAACCCAAACCCGGCCCCGCGCTTTACGCCTTGCGGGCACTGGCCATTGCGTTGTCAGAGAACAGCGCTCCCGCAGGACGGCTCGTGGGCGCGAAGATTGTCCATCCTTCGGCGATTGACGTCGGATTCGCCGTCGAAGCCGAGGACGGCGTGCTCGTTCCCGTCATCCGCAACGCCGACAAAAAACGATTGAAGGACCTGACCGTTCGCTACAACGAACTGGTGGAACTGGCGCGACAGAGAAAGTTGCCCGCCGACGCCACGGGCGGGTCCATTGCCACCGTGACCAACTTCGGAACGTTTGGATTGATCTGGGCGACGCCGATTCCGTTGCCGGAACAAACGCTGGTGCTCGGCATGGGGGCGGGCCGCAAAATGCCTCGCTGGGATGAGGCCAAGGGACAATTCGTTCCGGTGACGGAAGCCTACCTCACGTTGAGCTTCGACCATCGCGTGCTGGACGGCGGCGCGGCCGGCCGATTGTTGGCGCGCATCGGCACGCTGATGTCGCAACCGGCGGAACTGTAACCCGCGGCAGGGAGGGAACGAACATCCTCCAAACCACGCGCGCATGGCCACGGAAGTGAAAGCCAGGTTGGCGACAACGACCTCGCGTTGATTTGCGGGAACGCGCAGTCACCGCGACTTCAGGAATCGCGAGACGGATCGTCCGCTCCCGCGTCGTGGGATCAGGCTTCGATGGCCTTGGGCATTTGCGGCAGCGACTTCATCAGGCTGTTGGCAGCCATTTCAGGCAGGTCCAGCGGCAACCGCGCCTGTTTGCGAACGTCCGTCGTGGAAATCTCCGCCTCGCCACCGGGCCGTTCACCGCGATAGAGCGTGATGGAAACGTGTTCGTTGCGGCGGATGCAACGCCTTTTCGCCTCGGAGCGTTTCTCGCAACGCACAAACGTCTT
>DAOLDN010000095.1:0-9911 GCA_035327385.1 Verrucomicrobiota bacterium
CGGGGCGCCAGCGGCGTGACATGTTTTTGGAACCGCCGCGAATTCAAAACCACGCCCTGTCATCAAGGCAAGGGAATGAACGGCACGGGATTCAAAAACGGCCGCAGCCCTATTCCTCGCCGATTTTTGTGAACTGACCAAATGTCGGAAGAATGCGCGGACGGGTCAGAGGGTCGTTCCGGACGGGGGCGAATGAAGACTCAGGGGTTGCCTTCTCTGATTCGATAAAACCGTTGCGGATCGGCGATGATTGCGTTGGTATCGGTTACAACCATTGCCTGGCCGTTTCCCGGTCCGAGGTCGGTTTGCTGCCAAATCTCCGCAGTCACTTCGGCGGCGGATTCCATGACGTAATTCCGCCCGGCAAACGACCAGAATCGCAACAAGAGGTCCGGGCCTGATCTTTGCACGGACAGGATTTTCAAATCGGCTGCAAGTGCCAGGGTGCGATTGTCCCTCGCGGCGATGGACAAGATAGGCGACCGCAGGCCATCATGCAGCCATGGTTCACCGCCTTTTGCTATTCATTGGTTTGATCAGCCTGCTTGGACAATCCAATGCAGCAGGCGAAACTGTGCGTCCGCGTGTCATTGTCTCCACGGACATCGGTGGGACCGACTTCGACGATTTTCAGTCCATGGTACACTTGTTCGTTTACGCGGATAACTTTGACATCGAGGGTATCATCTCGTCGCCCTACGGACCGGGCCGAAAGGAACACATCCTCAAAGTCATCAATGCCTACGAACACGATTACCCCAACCTGAAGACGTATTCCGACGCATATCCGACGCCTGACGCCTTGCGCGCGATCTCCAAGCAAGGCGCCTTGGATTCGGCCGGCCTGCGCGGCTTCAGCCAGCCCTCCGAAGGCTCGGACTGGATTATCCAATGCGCCAAACGTGACGACCCGCGCCCGTTGTGGATTCTCGTATGGGGCGGCATTGACGATCTCGCGCAGGCGTTGCATGACGATCCGTCCATCAAGCCCAGGATCCGCGTCTATTTTATCGGAGGTCCTAACAAGAAATGGTCCGCGCTCGCCTACGACTACATCGCGCGCGAACATCCCGACCTGTGGATCATCGAAGCCAATGACACTTATCGCGGCTGGTTCACCGGCGGCAATCAGACCGGTGAATGGGCCAACGACACGTTTGTCGCTGCGCATGTTGCCGGTCACGGTGCGCTGGGAGATTTTTTTTCCGGCCTGAGTTTTGGAGGAAAACAGCGCGCCACCATCAAGATGGGTGACACTCCATCGTTTGCCTATCTGTTTGGCGGAACGCCGGAAGATCCGTCCAAAGATTCATGGGGCGGACGGTTCGTTCGGGCGTGGGATCGCCGGCGATACGTCTTCGACCATGCGGAAACCAACGCGCCCACGGCGGCGGACAAGGTCGAGGTTTTTTCCATCATGGAACTCATTTATCGTCCCGCCACCAACCCGCCCGGCGTCACAGCGACTCTTGTCGTGGACAAACAGGAGTTTCCGGGATTCATGGATGACGCTGGCGCGTGGCATTTCATCTTTTCACCCAAGGAAGGCAAAACCTGGAGCTACACCATCAGGAGCACGCTTCCGGCGCTGGACGGACAGGTGGGTGGTTTCACGTCCTATTGGCTGACACCGGACCTGGCGGGCCAGCTGGCGGCGCTTTATCCGAACTGGTGGACGGATGACCCCGACCCCGCAGTCGCCGAGCGTAATTTTGCGGGCGCGAAGACTGTGAGCAGGTGGCGCGAAGATTTCCTGCGCGATTTCGCCGTGCGGATGGAACGGTGCAAATCCGCCGCCGTTGTGCCCTCTCCATCGCCACGCTGAACGCGCGTCCTCGCCCGCGAAAGGGCGCTACGCCACCACGATGTTCACCATCTTCTTGGGGACGACGATGATCTTCTTGATCGTTTTGCCGGCGATGAACTCCTGCACCTTCGCGGAAGCTTTGGCGGCGGCTTCGAGCGTGGCGTTGTCGGCGTCCACGGGGACTTTGATGACGTCGCGCATCTTGCCGTTCACGGAGACGGGAATCTCGATCTCGCTTTCCACGAGCAACGCCGGGTCGAACTTCGGCCACGGAGCGTAGGGCAGGGAGGTCGCGCGTTGACCGAAGGTCGAGTGCAGGCGTGCCCAGAGTTCTTCCGCGAGATGCGGCGCGAACGGGGCGAGCAATTGCAGGAATGGCTTCAGCACGGCGACGGGTTTGTTCTGCCACGTGTTGGCTTCGTTGATGAACACCATCATCGCAGAGATGGCAGTGTTGAAACGCATGCCCTCCAGATCTTCGGTGACTTTCTTGATGCACGCGTGCAGCGTCTTCAACTGCGCGGGTGTCGGCGCAGCGTCGGTGATGGCACCGTCGAGCAGGATTAAATCCAGCAGGTCTTTGCGTTCCTTTGCGGTCTCTGCGGTTAAAGTTTCCGCCTGTTCAAAAGCAGTCTCCGCTTTCTCGTCCACGAACAATCGCCAGACGCGTCCGAGGAAACGATACACGCCTTCGACGCCCTTGGTGTTCCACGGTTTGGAGTCCTGCAGCGGGCCCATGAACATTTCGTAAAGCCGGAACGCGTCCGCGCCGAACTCTTTGAGGATGTCGTCCGGATTCACCACGTTGCCGCGGGACTTGGACATTTTTTGGCCGTCTTCGCCGAGGATGAGGCCCTGGTTGACGAGCTTGAAGAACGGCTCAGGCGTGGAGACGTAGCCGAGATCGAACAACACCTTGTGCCAGAAACGCGCGTAGAGCAGGTGAAGGACGGCGTGCTCTGTGCCACCGACGTACAAATCCACGCCGGGCGTGGATTGAGTTGATGGTTGAGAGTTGATGGTTGAGAGACCGGAAGCGCCCATCCAATAACTCTCGGCATCTTTGCCGACGAACGAAGTGTTGTTCTTCGCGTCGAGGTAGCGGAGATAATACCAGCACGAGCCGGCCCATTGGGGCATGGTGTTGGTTTCGCGGGTGGCGTCCGGGACTTCGTTCAACCACTCTTTGGCCCGGGCGAGTGGTGGCTGACCGTCGGAAGTGGGCTTGTAATCTTCCAGTGTGGGCGGCAGGACGGGCAATGCGCTTTCTGGCAACGCTTCATGGTAGAGATTTCCGGCAGCATCCTTTTTCCAGATGATGGGAAACGGTTCGCCCCAGTAACGCTGCCGACTGAAGAGCCAGTCGCGCAATTTGTAATTGATCGTTTTCTTGCCGAGACCTTTTTCTTCGAGCCAGGCGGTGATTTTCTTTTTGGCTTCAGCGGTGGGGAGACCGTTGATGTCGCAACGCTCGCCTGATGGGTCTTTCAACCGCCACCCAGATGTCGGTGATTCAAATGCAACTCCCTCTTCGCAGAAAGCCTCCTGCATTGGCCCGATCGCTCCGCCAATCTGCTTTCCGTCTGGAAGTGTGATCAGCTTGAAGTCGCTTGGAAGAACAACTTGCACGATTGGTAAATTGAATTTCTTCGCGAATTCCCAATCGCGTTCGTCGTGCGCGGGCACGGCCATGATTGCACCAGTGCCGTAGGTGGCGAGGACGTAGTCGGCGATCCAGATGGGAATCTTCTCGCCATTGACGGGATTGATGGCGTAAGTGCCGGTGAACACGCCGGTCTTTTCCTTGGCGAGTTCGGTGCGTTCGAGGTCTGACTTCTTAGCGACTTCTCTCCGATAGGCGTCCACTGCGGGTCGTTGAGAGTCCGACGTGAGGTCATTGACGTCCGGGTGTTCTGGGGACAACACCATGTAAGTCGCTCCAAATAGTGTGTCAGGGCGCGTGGTAAATACGGTCAGGTCAATTATGAAATTGGGATCACTCGGGCTTTCAGCGTCAAAGGTCACGAATGCGCCTTCGCTACGGCCGATCCAGTTTCGTTGCATTTCCTTCAACGAATTACTCCAATCAATCGTATCAAGGTCGTTGAGCAGCCGTTCAGCGTACGCTGTAATGCGAAGCATCCATTGGCGCATGGGTTTGCGCTCGACGGGATGACCGCCGACCTCGCTCTTACCATCGATTACTTCTTCATTTGCCAACACCGTGCCGAGGGCTTCACACCACCAAACGGGTGCTTCCGTCACATACGCAAGACGCCACTCATCCATCCATTGTTGGCGAAGTTGAGCTCGGGTTGCGGGACTCTCTTTCATCCATCTTCCGTGTAGGCCACGCAAAGTTAGGTTTTTGCCCCATTCCTCGCGGCGCTTTGGATTATCAGAGAAGATGTCTTCAAGAATATCGAGCGACTCGGCTCTTTTTGTTGCCGGGTTAAACCACGAGTTGTAGAGCTTCAGAAAAATCCACTGGGTCCACTTGAAATATTCCACGTCGGTCGTGGCGATTTCGCGCGACCAATCGTAACTGAAACCGAGGCTTTTGATCTGGCGCGTGAAGTTGGCGATGTTTTCCTCGGTGGTCTTGCGCGGATGCTGTCCGGTTTTGACGGCGTATTGTTCGGCGGGCAGGCCGAACGAATCCCAACCCATCGGGTGTAGCACGTTGAATCCGCACGCACGACGGTAGCGGGCGAGGATGTCCGTGGCGGTGTAACCTTCGGGATGTCCGACGTGAAGTCCCGCGCCGGACGGGTAGGGGAACATGTCGAGGATGTAGAACTTTGGCGGCAACTGCGTCGCGGAGACTTTTCCTGAAATGTTGTGACGTTGCGCGAATGCGTGGTCACTGGGGATTTCATCGTTTGGATTGAACGCGCGAAAAGCCTGTTGCTCGTCCCAGGTTTGTTGCCACTTGGGTTCGATCAGATGGAACGGATATTGTCTGCGACTTCCTGCCATAGAGCGCGGCAGTTTGGGGAAAGCCCGCGACAACGGCAATTGAAGAATTCGCCCAATGGGTGCGTGGCAGCATGTTGACGTTTTGTGATGCGACATTCACCAAAGAGAACCGGCCCGTTTGACCGGGTCAAACGGGCCGGAAGGCGATCTGAAGTAAAGCTATTATGAACGACGACGCCAGCAAAGCATGCCGACAGTGCCCAAACCGATCAGAGTCAGTATGGACGGTTCCGGAACGAGAATCTGTCCGCGGATTTCGCCTCCGGGGAAAGTCGAGTTGTGGATGTTGATATACCAGAGTCCTGCGTTCAGGTCGGAGAGTTGTTGGGCGAGTGAATAATTTGGGATTGGGTTTTCCACGAGTGTGACGAGGCCGTTGATTGAGCCTGATGTGACGCCGGTGGGAATGACTGTTCCATGCAGGTTGTACAGCACGCCAGCCGCTCCCGGAAGCGGCCCGGCTGGCCCGTGGATATGGGCAACGGTGACGGGCGTCGTGATGCCGGAGAAACTGCCGGACAACGAGAGTGAATTGCCGGTGAGGGTCAGATCCACAGTGCCGCTGCCTTGGCGGAGACCTCCACCATCTTGAGCACCGTCCATGAGGGCGATGTAGCTTTGGGCATGGGATAGGGTAATACTTGCCAGTAGTGCGAGCAGTGAGAGCAGGGTTTTCATAGATTTTTGCCGGGTTATCAGTGAATGTGACGGATAATATCACAAAAAGTTCCACCAGGAAGAAAAAATTTACACCTGGCACGAATGCCAGGAACAAAAGACCGAGGTATGCCTCTGATTCTTAGAGGTTTCCCAAACAGTCGTGGCAGCTTGTATAAACTGGAAGCGACATGATCAGAAATGACAAGAATCTCCGGTTCTGGAATTCGGGACGTTCGGTTGCTGCGTTAACTGGCGTGTCGATGCTTTTGCTGGCGTTGTTTGTCGGGGCGAGAGCTGGAGAACCCAAGATTGATTTGATAGAACCGTTTCTGAACGACCAGGTGCTTATCCATTTTGAAGTGCCCGCAAATCGCACATACGTACTGCAATACAGCGAAAAGCTGCTCACCAATGGAGTCGTCGGCGCGGGGTGGACAAATCTTTGGGAAGCTCCCAAGCTGCCGTTTGCCAATCATTATGTATGGGTGGACACCCGGTTGCGCCCGCAGCGGTTTTACCGGTTGCACGTGCTGGAATGAAACTCCCGTTGAAAATTTTTCTGGCGGTGGGGTTGCTGATGATCGCCGGCCGGGTTCGTGCCTGCGATTTGTGCGCGGTGTATCGGGCGGCGGACGCAAAGGGAGATTCCGGGACGGGTTTCGTGTTCACGCTGGCGCAACAGTACATCCCGTATCGCACGGTTCAATACAACGGCCACGAAGTAAATCCGCCAAACCCGGATTACGTGGACAGTTCCATCACACACTTTGTGCTCGGCTACAACGGGTCGTCGCGCTGGGGCGTGAGTCTGAACGTGCCATTCACGCATTTGAACTTCAGGCGAACGGACCTGCGATATTACTCCGGGCCGCCGTTTGTGGAAGTGGTCACCGAGAAGGGGAGCGAAACCGGGCTGGGGGACGTGTCGTTGATTGGCAGGTTTGCCATCCTTGAAAGAACGGAGATGGACTACGGGTATGTGATCAACCTGCTGGCAGGGGTGAAGTTTCCAACAGGCGACGACAGCCGTCTGGACGAGGAGATCGATCAGGTGCGCATCTACGACAACTTTCTGCCGCCGAACACGCCGCACGATCCGCTGGGACACTCAATTTCAAGCGTGCATCTGCATGACTTGGCGCTGGGTTCTGGGTCGTATGACGGCATCTTTGGCGTCACTGCCAGCGCCAACTGGCAACGTTTCTTTTTCAACGCGCAATTCCAATATTATCTACGCACGGAGGGTTGCTCGGGTTTCAAATATGGCGATGAAGTGATGGTTTCCGGCGGGCCGGGCTTTTTCGTCCTGCTAAACAAGTCCTACACGTTGACGCTGCAACTCAACGCGGTGTACGACTGGATGGCGCGGGATGAACTGCTGGGGACAGCGTCGGACGCGACCGGTTACACGGCTTGGTATCTGGGGCCGCTGGTGAACTTCACCTGGCGGAGTCGTCTCAGTGCGAACGTGGGCGTGGACGTTCCATTGAGCATTGACAATCGAGGCTACCAGAGCGTGCCGGATTACAAACTGTTCGGCGGCATCACGTGGCGGTTCTGATAGGGAACTTCACTGCGCGCTCGCCCGGAAATACCGTTCGCCGGAATCAACAACGTTGGTAACGCTGATCGTCGTGTCCTCCGGCGAAGCCGCGATGTTTGTCAGGACGGTCCAGTTGGTGGGATTGAAGGAGTCAGTGAACTCGACCGCGTAGCTGTGACTGGATTGGGCGTTGAACGAGAATCGGATGGCATTTTCGACGAGCGCGATGTCAAAAAATTCCGGCGGGTTTGGGGCTGCCGCAAAAGTAAACTCAATCGTCAGCACCGGCTCGCTGCCGGAACTTTCCCTCGTGGCAATCATGCTCGCCGTGGAAAACGGAGATTCGTCGCCAATCATGATCAGCCAGCCGGAATTTGTGCCGGAATCATCCAGCCACATCTGAACATCCGAGGCGAGAGTCTCGGAGGTAAAGACCATCGGTTCAAATCCCATCGTGGCTGTCGCGCTGACGGTGGAGGCGTAATCCGTTCCGTCCTGTCCCCCGGGAACGGACCACGTACTATCCGAGTGGGAACGGGAGTTCCAAGTCGAGTCACCCGGATTTGCCGCAGACCCCAGGCCGACCCCGGGCGCGATGCCGGTTCCCGAACCCTCAGTCCACGGACGAAACACTCGATGCAGTTTGAAGTCACGTCCAAATCCATTGAACCCGACGACAGTCAAAGACAGCGTCGCCGAGGAAATTGTGGCTCCGGCGGGAACGTGATTGGCGACATCGAACTTCAGGAGACCCCTGCTTCGGCTGCCTGATGCCGCAGGCCCGGTGGTGCCGACTGGCATGAAATTCATCCCTCCAAGATTGTTGTTTGGATTGTTCTCGAACAGTCCGGTGTCAGCCACGGCGATGAGATTTGTCGTGCCAGCGATGGACGACGATGGGGCGGCGACCAAGATGGAGGTGGCCAGCGGAAGGAACATGAGTACCTGCGGTGTTCGTTTCATTTGTGCGAGTGCGATTCTGGACGGACTTCCAAAATGGGATGTCCGGCATTTTGTTTTGTTCCCGTGCGGGAGATAGACCGGATTCAAATTCATCGCCATGTGCGTATTGGAATCGCTACGGATCGTCGCTGTGCCTGACGGCGTTCCCCACGAGATGCCGTCGGCAGGAGAAAAGCGCGGAGGACTATCAGATTTTCAAATCCTGCCGGATCTTGATGCGATGAAGCGGTGCGTCGCAGGACATTGAAATGAAACGGGTTGGGAGCGATTTGACGCCGCCTGACACAAGCAATGGTGACGGTCTGGCTTTTGCACTTTATTCAGCGTGAAGTGCCCAAAATGCGCTTTGACATCAACAGGCTGCCTGAACTAGATTTGGCTCAAGCACAACCAAACCAACGAGAGCGAGCGGCGCTCCCCGTGCATGAAACGACCAAACCCAGCACGACCGGTTTCTCGGCCACACCTCGCCGGGAGAAGTGCGTTCACGCTTGTCGAGTTGTTGGTCGTCATCGCATTGATCGGTATTCTCGCAGGCATCCTTTTGCCGGCGCTTGGGCAGGCCAGAGTGCGGGCGCATGCCATCTTCAGTTTGAACAATACCCGCCAGTTGACGACCGCCTGGCTGCTTTATGCGGACGACAACAGCGGACGCTTTGCCTACAACCTGGGTGGTGACGCCACCCGGATGACGGTTGCGCGAAGAACCGACCAGAACTGGGTCAACAACATACTCACTTGGGATTTGAGTCCGGACAACACCAACGCGGCGACCATCACACAGGCCAGTCTTGGCAATTACGCCGCCCGATCCGTTCCCATTTATCGTTGTCCCACGGACACCGCCCTCAGTGCCGTGCAGGCCCGCGCTGGATGGCGACAACGGATTCGCAGCTACTCCATGAACGCGATGATCGGCGATGCCGGAGAACTCTCCAAGACGGGTTACAACGTCAACAACCCGCGATACGTGCAGTTCTTCAACGTCACCGCCGTCCCGGATCCGGCCAACGTGTTCGTGTTCATTGACGAACATCCCGACAGCATCAACGACGGCTATTTTCTCAACAAAGCCTACACGGGACAATGGGTGGATCTGCCCGCATCGCACCACAACGGGGCGGGCGTGGTTGCGTTCGTGGACGGCCACAGCGAACTTCATCGCTGGGAGAGTCCCAGCACGAAACGTCCGGAACGACCCGATGGTGCCGGTCTGCCGTTCTCCATTCCTCGCACCGAGTGGGCCGATTACAACTGGGTGATCAGCCACATGAGTGTGAACCGGGATTGACATCCCGCTCAATCACCCCGTTCCCTCCACAGCTTTTCTTCGACATCCGAGCCCGTCAGGCACTCCCAAAGAGCGCAAAAACCTCACCCTTCCGTCGTGTCTTCCGCCGCAGAGTTTGAATGACGCCTCCAAGCCCTATAGGAAGCGCCGTATGAATACTTCGTCGCCATCGCCGGCGAGGACATAGGTCTTTCCACCTTCGCTCCAGCTTGCGGTGATCAAATCATTGACCCGGCTGATTTCCACTGTTGCGCTTTGCGGTGGATTGACCAGCGAGGAGTTCTCGATGACAAACAGAAACACGTCGGTTTTCACCCCCATGTCCAGGGGGCCGCCAGAGTGGAAGCAGATCATAGAGACCGGACGCCCCTGCCAGCGGAGGATTCCGCAGCCCGTGGCGGTCGTGTTCTGCAAGGTGGTCGGCAACACCCAGTCCGACACAGACTGATTTTGGGCGAGGAACGAACGGACCTTATCAATGTCGTCGGTTTCCAGGTCCATCGCGTAAGTCCTCAGCACCGTGCGAACCATTTTGCTGCGGTACGCCGCGAAACTGTCGTCCTCCGCGTAGTGCGTTCTTTGCGCAAGACGCGTTCCGAGTATGATGGCCAGCGCGACAATCACCGCCACAGCGACCATCATCATGCGGCTCTTCAATGCGACACTGG
>DAOLDN010000096.1:0-9875 GCA_035327385.1 Verrucomicrobiota bacterium
CGATCTCGATGGCCGCACCGATCTGCCGTCCGCCTGCGTAGAGATGCGAGCCGTTTTCCTTCGGCAACGGCTCGGATTCGCCGGTGACGAAGCTGTAATCAATCAACGCCGCGCCGTCCACGAGCCGCGAATCCGCCGGGATCAATTCGCCGTTGCGGATGATGGCGCGGTCGCCAACCCGCAGTTGCGACAACGAAACGCGCTCTTCCGCGGACCGGTTTTTTGGGACTGGAGCGGTGGAGTGGTGGACTTCCTGTTGCGCAGCACCCGCCTCTCCATGACTCCAATCCTCCAATCCTCCGCGCTGTACGCGTGTCACTGACAGCGGAAAGAACGATTTGTAATCGCGGTCGAAAGCGATGCGCTCATTCGTCACCTGCTGAAAAGCGCGTCCGCAAAGCAGAAAGAAGATCAATCCCGTGAGCGAATCGCAGTAACCTTCGCCCGTGCGCGAAAGGATTTCATACGCGCTCTGGCCGTAAATGGCGGCCAGTCCCAACGCGATGGGCACGTCCAGCGTGAGCGCGCGGCGACGCAGCGACAGCAGCGCGGACTTCCAATAATCCGCCGCGCTGAAGACGACCACCGGCAACGCCAGCGCCAGGCTCAACCCTCCGAACAACACCGTCAGCGCGGGCCCCGTGAGACTGTCCAGCCCCAGGTATTGAGGGATGCTCAACAACATGATGTTGCCGAACGCGAATCCCGCCACGCCGATCTGAAGCCATTGCCGTTTGCGGGCCGGGTTGTTGCCGGGCTTCTCCAGTTCGCCAAGCGTCAGCGACGGTTCGTAGCCGATGGACGCCAGCAACGCGACCAGTTCGCTGAGTTTGATCTTGTCAGGAGAGAACTGGATGGCGACTTCGCGTTTCGGAAAATTGACGCGCGATTGTCCGATGCCTGGGTTCAGGCGGAACAGGTTTTCCAGCAACCAGACGCAGGCAACGCAGTGGATGGCGGGAATCTTGAGCGTGATGCGACTTTGCCGCCCGTCGGTGAAGTCCAGCAACCGCTGTTGCAGCGCGGGTTCGTCGAGGTAGGCGAACTGTTCGCGGGTCGTGACGGAGCGTTTGCGCAGGCCGGGCGCGTCGGCCAGTTCGTAGAATTGCGTCAGGCCGCTTTGCGCGAGAATGTCATGGACCGCAAGGCAGCCCTGGCAACAGAAGCTTTTGCCGGAGGACAGGAAGGAATCGTCCGCGCACGGTTCGCCGCAATGAAAGCAGGCGACGCGCGCCGGGGTTTGTGTTTCAAAACCGGCAGCCGCGCGTGGCAACGTGTTGTCCGCCAAAGTTGTCATTCACGAAAAACCGGGCCGACAGGCTGGACTTCCCTCCATTCCCCGTCGGCCCTGACATTTCTTTGCGACAAAACACCAAAATATGGCCGGAGCAGCCCCACATTTGTTGCCAAAGGCTTGCCGTTTGTTGCGCGCGGAATGAAAGCTCCAAACTCCAAACACCAAGCTCCAGAGAACACCAGATTCCAAACATCAATTCCGCTCATGGAGAGGGTGGTCGTAAAACTGATTCCTGGATTTTCGCTTGCTGCTCTCCCGCCGGAAACGTCGGAGAACTTCTTTCGGTGTTTGGAGTTTCAGAAGGCTTGCCGATTGCAGACGACGGGTCTATAAGGAGGGCGCAGCGCAAACCTTTCACCCAAAACGATTTTATGGCAGATGTAAAACGCCGGTCACTCAATAACACCCACGTTCTGTGCGTCATCATGGGCGGCGGCCAGGGAACGAGATTGTTCCCACTCACCAAGGACCGGGCCAAGCCCGCAGTGCCGCTGGCCGGAAAATACAGGCTGGTGGACATCCCCATCTCCAACTGCATCAACTCCCGTTTCCGCCGCGTTTATATCCTCACGCAGTTCAATTCCGCGTCGTTGCACCGGCATATCTCGCAGTCCTACAAGTTCGACCATTTCTCGGGCGGCTTCGTGGAAATCCTCGCCGCCCAACAGACCTTCACCGACACCTCCTGGTATGAAGGCACGGCGGACGCGGTGCGAAAAAACCTAATCCACTTTCTCGACCACGACTTCGATTATCTGCTCATTCTCAGCGGCGACCAGTTGTACCGGATGGATTTTCACGCCGTCGTGGAGCAACACAGGGATTTGGGCGCGGACATCACCATCGCCACCATTCCCGTCGGGCGCAACGAGGCGTCGTCGCTTGGCATCATGCAGATTGACGAGCAATTGCGGATCACGCGGTTTGTGGAAAAGCCCAAGGAGGAGGCGGTGCAGGATTCCTTGCGGTTGCCGCAGGAATGGCACTCCAAACTCGGCATCGAAGGCGGACGCGAACTGTTCCTGGCCTCGATGGGCATCTACGTTTTCAACCGCAAGGTCATCCAGGAATTGCTCAACAACGACCTCACGGACTTCGGCAAACACATCATCCCGCAGTCCATCCAGACGCACAAAGTCTTCTCCTACGTCTATCAAGGCTACTGGGAGGACGTGGGAACGATCCGCTCCTTCTTCGAGGCCAACCTGGACATCACCGCCGAACTGCCCCGATTCAATTTCTTCGACATGGGCGCGCCCATCTTCAGCCGTCCGCGATTCCTGCCCGGCTCCAAGATCAACGGCGCACAAATTGACCACGCCGTCGTCACCGACGGCTGCATCATCAACCATGCGGCCATCAGCCACAGCATTGTGGGATTGCGCACCAACGTCGGCCCAGGCTCGCACCTGCATCGAGTGGTGGTGCTCGGCTCGGACTATTACGAATCGGCCGAATCCATTTCCCAGCACGAAATGGCGGGCCAGCCGCGAATCGGCATTGGTGCCAACTGCAAGATCGAGAACGCCATCATAGACAAGAACGCGCGCATCGGTGACAACGTGACCATCTCGCCTGTCGGCAAACCGGACAAGGTGGACCATCCGCTGTATTTCATCCGCGACGGAATCGTCATCGTGCCCAAGAACGGCGTGATCCCGCACGGGACGGTGATTTGAGGAACAATGACCCGCGGTCGTCTGTGAATTGATGTTTGGAGCTTCTCCGGTGTTTGGCGTTCCCGCAGTCAGTTCGCCCTGTCCGGATACTTTGGACGTTTTGGTTGTTGCGGCGGGTTTTCGCGGATGGCTTTGAGCACTTCGGTCACGGCGCGTTCGAGTTGAGGGTCCCTGCCGCGCGCCATTTCACCCGGGTCGTCAATCACTTCAATGTCCGGGTCCACGCCGTGGTTCTCGATGATCCAGTCGTTCTCCGTGCTGAAGATGGCGATGACGGGCACTGTGAGGTTGCCGCCGTCAATGGGACCGGGCGACCCTGCGATGCCGATGAGGCCGCCCCAGGTGCGCGTTCCGATGAGCGGGCCAAGCTTGGATTGTTTGAAGTAGTACGGGAAACAATCGCCGCCCGAACCGCTCCAGCCATTGATGAGCATCGCCTTGGGTCCGAAGTGCGAGATGAACGGCGACGACCAGTCGAGCCCGTCGCGAACGGCCCAGAAACTGCGCAGTGGACGGTTCAACAATTCGACAAAGCGATCCGGCAACTGGCCTCCGCTGTTGAAGCGTTCATCAATGATCAATCCCTGCTTCGTCACCTGGCCGCGCCATTGGCGGACGAGTTCGTTCTGCCCGTTGTGACCGGTGTCGGGCACATAGACGTAGCCAATCCTGCCGTCGCTGAGTTGCTCGATCTTGAGGCGGTTTTCGTTGATCCAGGCGAGATTCCGGAGTCGCGATTCGCTGTCGAGCGTTTGCACGAGAATTTCCTTCGCGCCCTCCAATGTCGGCCTGTCGTTGACGGTGAGGAAGACGGGTTTGTCCGCCAAACCCTGAAAGGCGGCCCACGGATCCTTTGTGATGTCGAGCGGTTCGCCGTTGACGGCCAGCAGATAGTCGCCTTCGGCGACGTTCGTGAGGCCGGGTTGGAGCAGCGGCGAGCGGACCTCGCTGTCCCAGGGGGCACCGTTGATGATTTTGGCGATGCGATAGGCTCCGTTGGTGAGAACGAAATCGCAGCCAAGGTAACCGACCGCACGCGTCGGAGTTTTTTCCACAGCGCCGCCTCCGCGATAGGTGTGCGAGGCGTTCAGTTCGCCGATGAGTTCGCCGATGATGTAGTTGAGGTCCCAGCGGGTGACGGCGTCGTCGAGCAGTTTGCCGTAACGGACGCGCATCGCGTTCCAGTCCACGCCGTGCATGTTGGGGTCGTAGAAATAGTCGCGTTCGATGCGCCAGCAGTCGGTGAAGATCTGCCGCCATTCGGCGACCGGATCAATGAGCGACTCGAAACTGCCCGTGGGGATTTTCTTGTCCATCTTCTGCGCCTCTTTCACGTCAATGATGGCGTAGTCCTTGTCCTTGCGGACGAGCAGTTTTTTCCGGTCGGCGGACAATTGCATCATGTCGGAATCCGCGATGATGATTTTTTCCTCGCGCTCCTTGAGGTCGTAGTAGATGACGGGATTGCGTTCGGTATCAGAACCCGTCCGGGGTTCGCGACGGTAAATGACCTTGCCCGGCGCGGCGGCGAGGTCGGCGAAACGTCCCGGTTTGGGCGGCAGAATGACGATGCGTTGCTCGAAGTCATCGAGGTCAATCTCCACGGGCTTGGGTTTTTTGTCGTCCTTCTTTTCCGCAACGGTTGAAACCTTGTTCGTCTCGACGGTCGCGGTCTGGGTTTCCTCGTTGTTGTCGGAGTCCGTGTCCGGTTTGGAATCGTCGGGCTTTTCGGTGTCCGGCTTGTCGCCGTTTTTCGCGGTGTCGTTTTTTTTCTCTTCTACGTCCTTTTTGTCGGTGTCTTCCTTTGTTTCCGTCGCGGTTTCCTCGTCGTTGCGCGGAGCGAGCGGCGATGCGACGTCGCGTTTGAGCGGCACGGCGGCGAGCACGGCGGTGTTGGCGTAAATCCAGGTTCCGTCGAGGTCGCTGTAGGCCGGTTTGAAGGTTCTGCCGGTGATGAAATAAAGGTATTTGCCGTCGGGGTCGAACACCGGGAAGTCGTCGCTGTAAAAACCGGATGTGACCTGATGGCGGACATGGTTTTGATAGTCGTAGAGGACGATGGCCGAATTGCGGTTCGTCTGTTCGCCGCCGTAGGCGATCCAGCGGCTGTCTGGCGACCAGTTCACGGTGAAGAAGGTCAACGCGCTGTTCAGCATCCAGAGCTGGTGGTCAATCTGTTTTGCGGACTTCGTGTCGAAGTCATACACCCAGATTTTCATGGCCTGGTCTATCCAGAGGATTTTTTTGCTGTCGGGCGACCATTGAGGGCGGTAGCGGAAGCCGGGGCCGAGTTGTGTGAGCGTTTGCTCGGGATTTTCGTTGGTGACGCTGAGGTCGGCGTGGCGGAGGGTCAGTTCGTATTCTCCCGTGCGGTCGCTGAAGTAGGCGATGTATTTTCCGTCCGGCGACCAGGACACGTTGCGTTCGGCGGTGCCGGAGGTGCGGGTGATGTTGCGGACGACGCCGCGTTCGGCCGGCGCGGAAAAGATGTCGCCGCGGGCCTCGAACAAAGCACGCTTACCGGTGGGCGAGATGGCGGCGCGCAGGATGAGATCGGAGACGTTTTCGATCCGCGGTTTGAGCGTGGCCCGGTCGGTGGTGACGGTGATTTCGACTTCCCGGTATTTCTCGGTCTTGAGATCGAGCAGATACAGACGCCCGGCGTTTTCAAAAATGATTTCGGACGGACCGATGCCGGGGAAATGCACGTCGAACTCCTTGAAGTGCGTGACCTGCCGGGTCTTGTTGCTCTTGATGTCGTGTGCCCAGATGTTGGCGCGCTTGTTCGCGTCGCGGTCGGAACGGAAATAAACCGTGTCGCCGTGCCACATGGGGATGGAATCCGCCGCCGTGGATTGGGTGAGGTAGCGGGCCTCCAACGTTTCGAGGTTGAACAGCCAGATGTCCGGGTTCATGCCGCCCCGATACCGTTTCCACGTGCGGAAATCCGTCGTGATCGTCGTGTAGGCGATGGTTTTTCCGTCGGGCGAGAAAGCTCCAAATTCCCCGTAAGGCATCGGGAGTTTTTCAGGCAGGCCACCCTCCACCGGCACTTTGTAAAGTTGATTGAAGCGGTCCTTGTAACTCGTCATCGTAGTGGCATAGAGGATGTGTTTTCCGTCCGGGTACCAGTCCACCATGCGGTCCGCCGCTCCGTGGTGTGTGATTCGACGAGGCACGCCGCCGGTGGCCGGCATCACGTAAATGTCCTGGTTGCCGTCGTAATTGGCGCTGAACGCGACGAGGGAGCCGTCCGGAGAAAATCTGGGAAACGATTCCTCGCCCGGTGATGATGTCAGCCGCACGGCATCGCCGCCGGATTTGGGCGCGACCCAGATGTCGCCGGCATAGACGAATGCGATCCGCGTGGCGGAAACGTCCGGCTGACGCATCATGCGCGCGTCAAGGCGGCCGGATTGTGTGGAGGCGTCGGCAGTGGAGTGAACGGCCAAAGCCAGCGCGAGCAGGGCCGGGAACGAGGTCAACTTTTGCATGTTCGCAACAGAGCGTGTTGCGTGCCGCGTGTTGCGTCAAGTATTTGAAAGCGACGCGAACCGCAGCCGAGCCGTCTGGCCGTGTCGCTGTTTCCGGGAAATCAGTAGGGGAGCGGGAACTTTGCCGTCAATTCACGGACTCGCTGCCGGACTTTGCCGGCGGCTTCGGCGTTTTTGATGTCGAGCAGCACCTCGCTGATCATGTCGGCGATGGCGGCCATTTCGGGTTCCTTCATCCCGCGCGTCGTGACGGCGGGCGTTCCCAGCCGGACGCCGCTGGCCTGGAAGGGCGAACGGGTTTCGAAGGGGATCGTGTTCTTGTTGACGGTGATGCCTGCGGCGTCGAGGGCGATCTGGCAATCCTTGCCGGTGAGATCGCGCGCGCCCACGTCCACGAGCATGAGGTGGTTGTCTGTTCCGCCGCTGACGAGGCGGAAGCCGTTGCGTTTCATCCCCTCGGCCAGGGCTTTGGCGTTTTTGAGGATTTGCGATTGGTATTCGGTGAAGCCGGATTGCAGCGCCTCGTGGAAACAGACCGCCTTGGCCGCGATGACGTGCATCAGCGGCCCGCCCTGGATTCCGGGGAACGCCTGCGAATCAATTTCCTTCGCGTATTTTTCCCTCGTGAGAATCAATCCGCCGCGAGGGCCGCGCAACGTCTTGTGCGTGGTGGTCGTCACGAAATCGGCGTGCGGCATGGGGCTGGGATGCAGGCCGGTGGCGACAAGGCCGGCGATGTGCGCGATGTCCGCCAGCAGATACGCGCCGACTTCGCGGGCAATCTCGCCCATGCGCGCGAAGTCAATGGTGCGCGGATACGCGCTCGCACCCACGGTGATCATTTTGGGTTTGTGTTCGCGCGCCATTTTCGCGAGCTGATCGTAATCAATCCGTTCGTCGTCCTTGCGAACTCCGTAGTGAACGATCTCGAAGAACTTGCCCGAGAAATTTGCCTTGTTGCCGTGCGTCAGATGGCCTCCGTGGCTGAGGTCCATGGTGAGCATTTTGTCGCCGGGTTTGAGGAAGGCGAAATAGACGGCCATGTTCGCTCCGCTGCCGGAGTGCGGCTGGACGTTGGCGTGTTCTGCTCCGAACAATTTCTTCGCCCGGTCAATAGCCAGTTGCTCCGCGATGTCCACGTTTTCACAGCCGCCGTACCAGCGTTTTTTGGGGTAGCCTTCGGCGTATTTGTTGGTCAGCACCGAGCCTTGCGCCTCCATGATGGCGGGGCTGGTGAAGTTTTCGCTGGCGATGAGCTCGATGTTTTCCTGCTGGCGCAGCCGTTCGTGGTCAACGGTGTCCGCGATGGCGGGGTCAATCGCCTTCAAGCGCAGGTGCGGTGGAACGGGATGCGGCTCCATCTTGTTGACCCGGCGTTCGTGACGTCCGCCCTCGAATTGGGCGGCGAGGAAGACATCAACGATCTTGTTGGCCAGATCGGGCGGTGTGGTTTTGCCGGCGAGACACAGCACGTTGGCGTCATTGTGCTGGCGGGTGATGGCGGCGGTTTGAATGTCATGCACCAGCGCGGCGCGGATGCCGGGAACTTTGTTGGCCGTCATGCACATGCCAATGCCCGTGGTGCAGACCAGCAGGCCGACTTTGGCCTTTTGATCGGCGACCTCCTGTCCCACAGCCTGCGCGAAATCAGGATAATCCGTCGAATCCAGCGAGTGAGTGCCGAAATCGTTGATGTCGAGGCCGAGCGACTGGAGATGTTTCTTGATGGATTCCTTGAGTTCGAATCCGCCGTGGTCGGCGCCGAGTGCGATGGTGGCCGTGGATTTCATGTCAGCGGAAGGTTTGGGAGCGCCCGTGCCGCTTTGTTCGATGAACCGCAGCAGTGAAACGATGCCCTGCTCGATCTGGTCGCGGCAGCCGAGGTAGATTTCATACGAACCACCAATGGGATCGCTGATGTCCTTCTCGAAGGTGTCGAGCGTTTCGTCGAATTCACGCAGCAAAAAAGTTTTTTCCGCCGCAAGCGGATACAACAGGCCGATGGTGTCCACGTGACTGTGCGTCATGCCGAAGATGTAATCGGCCTGGCGGACGAGGTCTGGAGTGAGCATGCGGCTGCGCTGGCTGGAGATGTCAATGCCCAGTTCGCGCATGGCCTGGATGGCGTGGGCGCTGGGCGGCTGGCCGTTGGGCGCTCCGAGTCCGGCGGACATCACGCGATAATCGCCGCGCCCCTGAACGGCGTGGCGGAAAAGGCCCTCGGCCATCGGACTGCGGCAAACATTGCCCGTGCAAACAAACAAGATCGTCTTCATGAATCGGCGGTCAAAACAACAGGGTGAGCAGGATTGGTCGTGAGAGGCGAATCGTCAATGAAGAATCCTTGAATCTTGTGAACAGAGACACTGAACACGGTTGAAATTCCGCGAATAAGCCGGCGTTTGCGGATCAGGAACGCCAGCTTTTGACAACGGCCAGTCCTTTCAGCAAATCCACGGCCCGCGCGAGAGCGGGGTCGCGGATGACGGGCGTTTCAAGCCTCCGCTCCGCGGCGCGGGGCGCGTCGCCGTTCTGGCCGCCGTTGCCTTCGCGATGCTGGCGGACGAGGTCGGCCTCGTTCAACCGCGGACGGCGCGCAGGCGGACGGGTTTCGCCCGAACCGGCGGCCAACGCGGGAAGGGGCGCGTTCGTTTTGCCGAGGACGGCGTAGGCATTTTCAAAATAGGACAACTCGGCCTGCGGAGTGACGGCGACCGTAATGTCCGGTTCGATTCCATTCGCAGGAATGGGCGTGCCGTCGCCCAGTTTGACCGTGGCGGTTGCGATTCGGAGAATGTCGCCATTCTTCAGCGGGAAGTTGCGTGAAATGGCCGCCTCGCCCGCCGTCCTGCCTCCGAGTATCAATCCCGCACCCGTCTCGCGGACGACTGCGGCCAGCGCCTCGGCGGCGGCGCGGGTGCCGGCGTTGACGAGAACCGTGACCGGAACGGTGATGGCGCGGGCGTCGGCTTTGGATTTGGCGCGGTCGCTGCCCCAGTCGAGCAACGTCTGTTCCCTGGCCGTGAAGAGGTTCGCAGTGGCGGCGGCGGCGGCGTAGTCGTCTCCACCCGCGAAGCGCAGGTCAATGACAAGCCCGTTGAGTTCATTGGTGGCCTCCATCTCGCGCCACGCGGACAACAACGCATCCGGAAGTCCGGACGCAACCACGCCGACGCGGACGTAAGCCACACTGTCGCCAAGGACCGTGGAGCGCGTGAGGGGCCGTGTTTCGGGCGCAACCGGGGCTTCAGCCGCGGGCACAATGGTGACCTTGCCCGCGAAGCGTTCGAGCAATCCGTCCAACGCGGCGACTTCCAATTCGGCGTCCGTGACTCCGACGAGGTTGGCGCGGATCAGGTCGCGGACTTCGTTGAAGTCCGCATCACCGTTGGTGGCCGGCGCGTT
>DAOLDN010000097.1:0-9845 GCA_035327385.1 Verrucomicrobiota bacterium
CCACGCCAATCTGCTCGCCGAAATCAGCCAGTGCCTGAACGGATTCCAAAACGCCATCCAATCCCTCGGCCTGGCCAACAACGTCACCACCTTCACCGGAAGCGATTTCGGACGCACCTTCCCCTGCAACGGACTGGGCAGCGACCACGGCTGGGGAAGCCACCACCTGATCATGGGAGGCGCTGTTCAGGGCAGAAAAACCTACGGCAAGTTCCCGACGCTCGCCATCAACGGCCCGGATGACACCAGCACCGGACGCTGGATACCGACCACGGCTTGCGACCAGTATTTCTCAACGCTCGCCACCTGGTTCGGCGTGGACAACAACAACCTCGCCGCAGTGTTCCCGAATCTCGGACGGTTCTCCACTCCGAATCTCGGCTTCCTATGAAAAGATGGCTGGAAGCCCTGGTGGTGTTGGGACTGGCGGCGCTGGTTTATCTGTTCGTTTTCAACCGCTCCACGCGCCTCGATTCCAACAAGCAGTCTCCCTCAGCCGGACAACCCGAAACTCGAAGCGCAAACGACGCGTCTGAAACGGTAGCGCCGGACACCGCCTCAGCCGGTTCCGATCCATCTCCGCTCCGGGCCGCCGCCGTGGTTGCCGCTTCAACCGCAGTCACCGCAAGCGCCGACAATCCGCAGGCTCGTTCCCCAGCCACATTGCCCGTATCCGATGTTCCCGAATCCGAACTGCCCCGACTACCGCAGGATGTCGTCCTCGAAAACGTCCGCTCCGCCTTCCGCAATTTCAGGTCGAAGTACACGAGCAATCCCGTCGGAACCAACGAGGAAATCACGCGCGCCTTGAATGGAGAAAATCCCGGTCAAACTCGGTTTCTGAGATTGGAAGACGGCATGCGGCTCAACGCCGCCGGTGAACTGATTGATGCGTGGGGCACGCCGTATTTCTTCCATCAGCTCTCCGCCACCGAAATGGAAATCCACTGCGCCGGCCCCGACAAAAAAATGTGGACCTCCGACGATCTGGTCATCAAATGATCCAACGCAAGCCGTAAATCCATTCCCCCCGTTTCCGCCTACCCGTTTTTCCGCTTTCCGCTTTTCCCCTCTCAGTTCCTTGCAGCCGCAGCCTGCTCTTTGACGCGGGCGATTCGTTTCTCAAAACTCTCGCGCAACGCCGGCAGCAAACCTTGAAGCCGTTCATATAATTTCACCGCCTGTTCGGGTTGGTTCAGAGATTCCACCAATCGCCCGGATTCCAATCCCGCCTTTTTGACCCAGAAATCATCGCGGATTTCCCCCTGGCGAAGGTTGGTTTCATAGACCACGCTCAGGTAATTGTCCAATGCCTGTCTCAACAGCGCCTGCGGGTCGGCTCCTGTCGCTGCGGCCATTTTTTCCAGCACCAATCCGATGCTGATTTGCGCCTGGCTGCGGGTGGACACGCTCGAACTTGCCAGCGCCATGGCCTGCGAATAGGCATTCGTGGCGTTGACGTACGCGGCGGCGTCCCTGGCCCCGATCTGGAGATAGCAATTCCCGATCAACCCCCACGCAAGGCCCGCCTGCGCGTTGGTGGGATTCAACTGCCGAATGCTTGCGTAAACGCGGATCGCTTCCTCAAAATTCGCGAACTTGTTCGTGTCCGCCGACACTTCCTGCACCAGCGTGTCGCCGTACGCGAACAACGCCTGGACCTTGAGATTGGCGGGACAGGTCAAGTCGCTCGTCAGATTGGTGAAATGGCCGATCGCCTCGCCGTATTGCGCCCGCGCCAGCGCGGCACGGCCTGCCATCATCCTGGCTTCATAGGCCAGCGGCGACAGCGGCCACGTCTGGAACAGCACCTTGTAATTCCGTTCCGCGCCCGCAAAGTCCGACTGGCGGAACGCGTAATCTGCCACCCACCACTGCGCTGCGGGAGCCAGTTCATTCGTCGGGAACACCGCGACGAAATTCGTGAACTGGGAATACGCCACGGCCTCGCGCCCCGCCTGGTAATTGGCCCACGCACGATAGAATTCCGCCTGCGCGCGCGCGGTGTGATTTGTGAACGACCCGATCCATACGTCATAGTTGTCCGCTGCCGCGACCCAGTCCCCGGTTTGTTCATAACTGCGAGCCACGACCAGTTTGATCTGCGGCAGCAACGCCGATTCCGGCCACTGCCGCCCGAACGCCTCGAACATTTCCCTCGCCTGCGCCGCGTCGCCGCGCTCGATCAATCCCTGCCCCACCAGCAACACACTGCGTCCTCCGATGCTGCCCGACGGAAACCACTCCAGTATCCGGCCCACGGCGTCCGTCGCCGCCGCGACATTTCCGGCGCGCGTCGCGGCTCTTGCAGCCAGATACAACGCCGGCTCGATCAACTGTGTTTTCACCCCGTCAACCTCCGAGTAGTCGTCAATCAACAGCGTGTAATTCGTCAGCGCGCCGGCAAAATCCCCGGTCGCCATCTGCGCGTCGGCCCACTTGAAACGCGCCACGGCCTGGTCTTCCGAGAACGGCAGGCGCTGCGTCGCGGTCTCGAACAGCGGCAGGCTGTTGGTCACGTCGCCTCCGAGCCACAGACACCAGGCTTTTCCCAGCAACGCGCGGCCCGCCAGTGGACTTTCCGGGAATTTTTGCAGCAACTCATCGAACGCCGATGCCGCGCGCAACAGCCGGTTGGTTTGCGTGCCGTTGGTGACCGTCGTCACGCTCATCGCCACTCCCGCCGCATGTTGTTTCAAATCCAGTTCGCCCAGCGACAAATACACCATGTCCGCCACGGGTGTGTTGGGGTTGTCCGACAAAAACCGGTTCAACGTCTGCCTCGCGTCTCCCGATTTGCCGAGAGCCAGCGACAATTCCGCCGTTTTGAGCAGCGCCTCCCGTTGCCGTTCCGACGGCACTCCCGCGACCAGGTTGCTTTGCAAAACACCGATCGCGTCGCCGAGCCGGTTCAGTCGCTCCAGTATCTGCGCCTGCAACGCGAAACTCTCGGCCAGCAACTGCGGACGCAACTCGCGCGCGGCAAGCGCCAGTGCCGACATGTTGGTGCTGACCTGCAACGCGGTCGGGGCATCATCCTGCGCCAGCAAGATGCGGCAGCGCAACTGGCGCACGCTCCAGTCCAGCGCCGGCGGCAATCGTTGCGATAGCACGGGCGCGATCGCGTCGGACGCCGCCTGCGTTTCACCACGTTCCAGTTGCGTCTCGCCCAGCAACAACAAGCCGCGAACCACCTGCTCGTTCGCGGGCTGGGACTTCATGGCTTTCTCGAAAACGCCGTCCGCCTGCGTGAGCAGCCGCACCACTTCTTCCTTGCGGCCCAGTCGCGAGTAGGCGATGGCCTCGTTTACGATCGCTTCGAGGCTGCGGTCCGAATCCGGATACAACGAGGTTAATCGCGCGTATTCCACCGCCGCACGGGCGAATTCACCCCGGACAAATTCCGTCTCCGCAAGCCAGAACAGGTAATCGTCCGTCAACTCGCCCGCTGTCTGAAGATTGGCTTCCAACAAACGGACGGCTGCGGCGGCATCGCCCAGTTTGTATAGCGCCTGGGCCTGCGACAGCACCGCCTGGGAACGATACTCGGACTTCGGATAACGCCTGACGAATTCCGCGAACTCCCGCTCCGCGCGATCCCAGAAACCGTCCCTCAACGCCTCGGCGGCGGCGTTGAACATTCGTTCCTCCCGCGCGCTGGCGGCATCGGAGGAGGCGCAACACAGGAACAACAGCGCGACAAGCAATGCCGCGAACAACGCGACCCGTGACGCGCGGCTCGTGACACAAATCCTGTCACACGTCACCCGCCGCTGGTCACTGGTTCGATTCATCGCAGTCATTTATGCGACATTCCGTTTGAGGATTCGACTCAAATATTGGCCCGTGTGACTCTCCGGACAGCGGGCGATGACTTCGGGCGGGCCTTGCGCCACAACGCGACCGCCGCCATCGCCACCCTCCGGGCCGAGATCAATCACCCAATCGGCGGTTTTGATGACATCCAAATTGTGCTCGATGATCAACAACGTGTTGCCGGCGGCGCGCAGTTTGAAAAGAACTTCCAGCAACTTGGCCACGTCGTGGAAATGCAAACCGGTCGTCGGCTCGTCCAGAATGTAAAGGTTCCGGCCAGTGGATTTGCGGCTCAGTTCTGACGCCAGCTTCACGCGTTGCGCCTCGCCGCCGCTGAGAGTCGTGCCGGATTGACCGAGCCGGATGTAACCCAATCCCACCTCCGCCAGCGTCAGCAGCGGATCGTAAATCTGCGGCACGGCACGGAAAAAGTTCACCGCCTCGTCCACCGTCATGTCCAGCACGTCGGCGATGTTCAATCCCTTGTAAGTAATCTCCAGCGTCTCCCGGTTGTAACGACGCCCGTTGCAAGCCTCGCACGTCACATACACCGGCGGCAAAAAGTGCATCTCGATCTTGATCAGTCCGTCGCCCTGGCATTTCTCGCAGCGACCGCCCTTGACGTTGAAACTGAACCGGCCCGATTCGTAACCGCGGATCTTCGCCGCAGGCAGTTTCGCGTAGAGGTCGCGGATGGCGTTAAACATTCCCGTGTAGGTCGCCGGATTGCTGCGCGGCGTGCGGCCGATGGGCGTCTGATCAATGACCACGATCTTTTCCAGTCCCTCGTAATTGCGAATGTCCCGATGCGCCCCGGGCCGTTCCTTCGACCCGTAAAATTTCCGCATCAGCGCGCGTCGCAACGTGTCGTCCACCAGCGTGCTCTTGCCAGATCCACTGACACCCGTCACGCACGTCATCAGGCCGATGGGGATTCGCGCGTCCACGTTCTTCAGATTGTTCTCCTTCGCTCCGAGGATTTCTATCGAGCCGCGATCTTTCGACGGCTGTTTTCGTTCCTTGGGCAGTGGAATGGTGAGTTCGCCGCTCAGATACCTGCCGGTCAGTGAACGCGGGTTCTTCAAAATCTCGTCCCGCGTTCCGGCCGCGACAATTTCACCTCCGCGAACCCCCGCGCCCGGCCCCAGATCAAGAATGTAATCCGCAGCGTCAATCGTGTCGGCGTCATGCTCCACCACAAGCACGGTGTTGCCGATGTCTCGCAACCCCTTCAACGTCGCCAGTAGGCGGTCGTTGTCGCGCTGATGCAGGCCGATGCTCGGCTCGTCGAGAATGTAAAGCACGCCCACCAGTCCCGCTCCGATCTGCGTCGCCAGCCGGATGCGTTGCGCTTCGCCGCCGCTCAATGTGCCGCTCTCGCGATTGAGCGTGAGATAACCGAGGCCCACGTTTTTCAGAAAGCCCAGTCGCGCCCGGATTTCCTTGATGACATCGTGCGCGATCTTTTCCTGAAACTCCGTGAGCTTCAGGTTCGCGAAAAATTCATCCGCCTTGTCCACAGACAACATGCAGATGTCCATGATGGAAAGGCCGGGAATTTGAAACTTCGTATTTCGGATTTCGGATTTCGCATTTGAAACCTCCGCGCCCAACGTCACCGCCAGTATTTCCGGCTTGAGCCGGCGACCGTTGCAGGCGTCGCAAAACTGCGGACTCATGAACGCCTTGAGCCGGTTGCGGGTGAATTCGCTTTCGCTCTCGGCGTAAAGACGTTCCAAATTCGGCATCACTCCCTCAAACGGACGTTTCACCTTGCTCATCTTGCCCGCGCGCCAGAAGTGGAATTCGATTTCCGTTTCGCCGGAACCGTGCAACAGCGCCTTTTTGAAATCTTCCGGCAAATCCTTGTAGGCCTTTTCCAGACTCTGGCCGTAATGCTCGGCAATCGCCCGCAACATCGCCTTGTAATAAACAATCATCCGTTTGCCGCCGCGTCGCCACGGCAGAACTGCCCCCTGGTCCAGCGACTTCTCCGCGTCCGGCACCACCAATCCCTCGTCAAACACCATCTTCTGACCCAGCCCGTGACACACAGGACACGCTCCGCTCGGCGCGTTGAACGAAAAATGTTTCGGCGTCAACGGCTCGTAACTTTTGCCCGTGGCCGGCGAATACATGCGGTTGGAATGAAGGGTTTCAATCCAGTCGTTCTGCGTGTTGCGTGTTGCGTCAAGTATTTCAGAGCGGCCTGTCGGATTCTTGACGGAAGACGCAGCACGCAACACGTCCTCCTGATGCAGCGTCATCATCACGCCCTCGCCCCAACGCAACGCCGTCTCCACCGAATCCTGCAATCGCACGCGCACCTTTTCGTCCATCACCAGCCGGTCCACCACCGCCTCGATGTGGTGCGATTGCTTCGCGTCCAGCTTCACGCGAACGTTTGGGTTTCCCAGCTCCACCATTTCGCCATCCACCCGCGCGCGCACAAACCCCTCGCGCTGCAAACGCTCGATGACATCGCGGAACTCGCCCTTCTCGCCGCGCACCACCGGCGCCAGCAACATCACCTTCGTCCTGGGCGGCAGTGCGAGGATTTTGTCCACGATGTCGCTGGTCGTTTGTGCCACGATGGGAACTCCGGTGTCCGGACAATGCGGCTGGCCGACGTGCGCGAACAGCAACCGCAGATAATCGTAAATCTCAGTCGTCGTCGCCACAGTCGAACGCGGATTCATCCCCGAACCGCGCTGCTCGATGGCGATTGCCGGCGACAGCCCCTCGATGTAATCCACGTCCGGCTTCTGCATCTGATCGAGGAACTGCCGCGCGTAGGCGGAGAGACTCTCCACGTATTTGCGCTGGCCCTCGGCGTAAATGGTGTCGAAGGCGAGCGACGACTTGCCGCTGCCGCTCAAACCGGTGACGACCACCAGCCTGTCGCGTGGGATTTCGAGCGTGAGATTCTTGAGATTATGCTCCCGCGCCCCGCCGATGCGTATGAATTGCTTTCCCATGACTGCGAATTTCGCGATTCAAATAATCTGGAACGGTAGGAAAGAACCCGCGCCGAGGAAAGGAAAGAAACGAAACTTCAACCGCAAAGGCCGCTGGCCTCGCGAAGAACAAAACCGGGAACGCGACCCCATTCAGCCGTGGGAACTGCAAGCCAACCTCCGAGCCACGCGACGACACACTTGATGCGACCGTCAGGCTTCTTTGTTGTCACCGCCAACCAGCCCGAACGGAAAGGACAGTGATGCATTGAAAACCGAATCCAGAACCTTAAAAGTGGCCAAGAAGTGGCCCAGAATTACAGCAGAGCTTCATGATGCCTTCACGAAACCCTTGTAAACATTGGCGCGTCCGGCAGGACTCGAACCTGCAACCTTCTGATCCGAAGTCAGAAGCTCTATCCAATTGAGCTACGGACGCGTGCCGTGGAGGGATTCCAACCGCGGGCAAATGGTAGGTGAGCCGTCGCCGTCCGTCAACGCACGCGCTCGCAACGGCCAGGCCGCAGGTTGGTTCATTGCGGACAGATGAGTCCAAATCGTTTCGCAGCGACCCAGCCGCGACCGTACTGCGTGCGGATCAAAACGAATTCGCCGCGCATGCGCACGAGCCGCGCGGGTTCGCCGGCGGCCAGTGTCGTGGTGGATTCCGCGTCTTCGGTGGGCGTCAGGAACAACGGCGTGTTCTTTTCGAGAACGAAGCCGGTTCGGGCACGGCTGATGACGCCGATGTTTGCCGGTATGCTCAACAGAAAGACGCCCAGCCCAAGTGCGGCCAATGCCTGATGCCATCCGGTTTTACGCCAGCGAAACACCGGCGGCAACGTGATCATGAACAACACCACGCACAAGCTTGCCACGGCCATCCACGCCCAGAGGCCGGATGGAAGCCTTGTCGAAACCGCCTCGTGCCACGCCAGCCGTGGAGGTTCGATCTGGGCGACGTTTCGTGCGAAGTCCAGATTGTTGCGGGCGTCCGCGTTGAACGGGTCCAACCACAACGCCTGTTCCCAGGCGAGCACCGCGTCGCCGGCGCGGCCACGACGCCATTGCGTGACACCCAGATTCAACAACGCGCCCGAGGACGGACTAAGCCGCAGCGATTCCCCAAACGCACCGGCCGCGTCCGTGTAATCGCCCAAACGCGACGCCTCGATGCCGTCTTCAAACAGGGTTTCGGCGGTCTTTGACGTGAGCGTCGCGGGCGATGTTTCGTTCGTGCCGGCGAAACACAATCCAGCCGCGAGGACCGTGGCGATGAGCGTTGCGCGCGTGAGGTTCACAATTCTTCCTCCAATCTCAAGAGCAGCGCGTCCACGTCCGTTTCCATGGCCGCCACGGGTTCGACGGCTTGCGGCATCGTGGCAAATCGCGAACCGTCCCTGATTGCGAACACCCGCCTTACTGTTTCGCCGAGGCGGCCCTGCTGGTCGTTGGAATCCAGCCGGCTGAGGACATCCGCGCAGACCAGCGCATGCGGATGCGCCGGGAAGTGCGGTGCGCACGCCACCTGAATGGTCGTCACGGCGCAGTGGGCGTAATGGCCCACGTCACCGCTCGTTGCGGCCCGTTTCAACAGCCGCTTTTGACGCCGGAACTGGCGGCGGGCGATGCGGCGGCGGACGATTTCCGGATGCTGTTCCAGAAAGCGCCTTCGTTTGTCCCACAGCCAGAGTCCGATTGCGCCCGCCATCGGCGCGAGCATCAGCAACGGAAACCACGCGCTCAATTGAACGGGCTTCAAGCCTGCGGCGACGCGGCCCCGCGATTGTGTCAGTCCGCTGAGTGCGGGTTTCTTTTCGCGTTCCGTTTCCCTCCCGCTCAAAGTTTGGAACTCCTGCCAGTCGGCGGGCAGTCCCGTGGCGACAGTCTTGACGGGCAAGGACGGGATCGTGAGGTCAACGTATGCGGCTTTGAGCGGATCAAAGGCGGCAAAGGGAATCCTCGGGGTCTGGCGCGTTTCGTCCGTCAGCGCGATTAATGTGTAATTGAAAACAACGGCGGGGTTGGTCATGCGGTTGCCGGGGAAAATGCCGGCGGACACGGCGGGAAACACCTGCCAGTCCCTGACGACTGGCGGCAGCGGGGCTTGAACGCGCGACAAGTCGCCGTCGCCGCGAATGGTGACCGTCAACTGGACGGGGTCGCCGACGCGGACGGTGTTGGTGGCGATTTGAGGAGGGTCAATTGAGAAATCGCCCACGGCACCATTGAACCCCGGCAGCCGCCCTTCGACGGGCAATGGCCGAACGTTGACGGTGACTGGTTCGGAGTCCAGCAACAGGTAGCGAGGCGCGCCGGCGGGGATGGTGACGTTGCCCTGAATGACGATTGGTCCGCCGAAATCGTTGCCTGCGCTGAACGCCTTCGCTGTGAGTTGTTGTCGTCCGGAGGCGATGGGCATCACCCGGGTTTCGTATATGTAGGCCGGACGCGTGACGCCTTTCCGTTCGACGGGAGTGATGGAACGTTTGACTGTGGATTTGTTTTCCAGGAAACCGTCGCCGGTGAATTCCAGTTGAGTGACGCCCATGACGACGTTGGATTTGGAGGCGAACAACAACACACGCACCGTCAGCGGTTGTCCGATGAACGCGTGTGTGGCGTCGCACTCGATCTCAAGTTGTCGCACCGGTTCGTGGGACGGCGGCAGTTCCTCGACAACTTCCAGGTCGGCTTCGGGGATCAGAACGCGTTTGCCGTAAACGTCCACGTAGAAAGCGGGCATCGTAAAAAATCCGGGACGCGCGGCGCGAACATCGTACAAGAACGTCGAGTAAGGCCGGAACACGCTGCCCATCGGCTGAAGCATTTGCCCGTGCGCGTTGAGTCGGGCGGTCAATCCCGCCGGAACCGGAATCTGTTCCGGCCAACGGACGGAAACTTCGATTGCGTTGAGCGTCACCCGATAGACGGCTTTTTCTCCAGGACGCACGGCGGGCGGATCGAACCACGCCGTCGCAACCACGGGCGCAGAAATGTCCACGGGTGGCTGGGTCACCATTTGTTGCATGAGCGAACCCTGGGGTGGCGGCGTTTGGGCAAACGAAACAG
>DAOLDN010000098.1:0-9820 GCA_035327385.1 Verrucomicrobiota bacterium
GAAGATGGTATGGGCGTTTTTTTCCTTCAATCGCAACAGCAAACCCATCGCGCGAAGATCGGGTCTGAGGTCGAATAGATTCTTTGGCGCAATCTGCCCGACCATGACGCACTGTTTCACGCCGCGATCCGTGAACGTGGAAATCAACTTTGAAAGCTGCCCGACCTTGAGCCAAACGATGTCGTCCACCAGTGACGCGAGCGACGGGTCTGTTTCTCCATCGAAGGCAACCGCCACCAACCGCTTGACGCCCAATGCGCGGGCTTGTTTGGCCAGCAACAACGGAAGCGAGCGGTTGCCGGCAATGATGCCGAGGGATTCAATCGTGTCTGCCATCGCGACTTACGGTAGCGGGTCAGGCAAGATTCGCCAATCCAAAGTCACTTGCGTATCGCCTCCGCCAATTCCTCCGCAGGGTACGTCCAGATTTCGGCGAGCGTGGGATGATAATGCGGCATGGCGGCCAGTTCGTGAACCGTCATGCGCTTGGCCATTGCCGTGACGATTTCGTGGATCAATTCACCGCCGACCGGGCCTGTGCAGGCGCCGCCGAGAATCTCGCCTGACTTCGGGTTGGCCAGCAATTTCACAAAGCCGTCCTTCGCGTCCAGGATGAGCGATTTGCCGTGGTCGTTGAATGGATAGCTCGCTGCCAGATAGGGAATGTTCTTTTCGCGCGCCGTCTTTTCGGTCAATCCCACGGTGGCCACCTGCGGGTCGGTGAAGACAACGCTGGTCAGCAGCCGATAATCCATGGATCGCGGTTTGCGCGGATTGACGATGTTTGATGCGGCGACTTCCGCCTGTTGAATGGCGATGTGGACGATCTCATGCGGCCCCGTGCAATCGCCTGCTGCGTAAATGTGCGGCGCGCTTGTGCGCATCCGAGAGTTGGCAATGACGCGTCCGTTCTCTGTCGTGACGCCCGCGTTTTCCAGGCACAGGCTTGCCGTGTTCGGTGAGCGACCCAGCGCCAGCAGAATCTCATCCGCTTCCGCGCGCAACCGTTTTCCGTTGTGCTCGAATTCGATGACCTTGTGTTTGCCGTTGCGGCGCGCATTGAGAAGTTTTGTGCCGGTGAACAGTTTGATGCCTTCGCGTCGGAACACAGTTTCGACCGCGACAGCAGCGTCCTCGTCGAATTCCTTCAAAATGCGCGGGCTTCGTTGGATTTGCGTCACCTTCACGTCGAATCGTGCGAAGAACTGCGCCAGTTCGCAGGCAATCGCGCCGCCGCCGAGGACAATGAGCGATTTCGGCAGTTGTTTCAGCGAGAGCGCGTGGTCGCTGGTGATGTAGCCGACATTATTGAGCGAGGGGAGAGGGGGTGGCGACACAACTGACCCGGTGGCAATGATGAAGTGCCTTGAAGTAAGTGTAGCAGCCGACGTGAGTCGGCTCCGATTAGATGGAGCGGACTTACGTCCGCTGCTACGTGAAGGAGGCATCGGCGTCAAACTGACCGTGTGCGGGTCAATGAAGGCGGCGTTGGCCCGGATGAATTTGAATTTCCCGTTCTCCAGTTGCTTTCGGCGATGGCTGGCGAAGTCTTCAATCACTTCCGCTTTGCGCGCCATGACTTTTGAAAAGTCGAAGCCAATACTGCCGGGCTTCAATCCCCAGACCGCGCTTCGTTGAGCGAGATGGCGGACTTCAGCCGCGTGCAGCAGCGCCTTGCTGGGCATGCAACCGCGCAGGATGCAAAGTCCGCCAACTTGTTCGCCGCCTTCGGTGACGACGGTCTTCAGTCCAGCTCCAGCGGCGGTCCGTGCCGCCGCGTAACCAGCGCTGCCACCACCGATGACAGCGACATCATAATCAAAACCATCGCTCCGTTTCATTTATGCGAGGATGGGTAAGGAAGGGAATCCGCGCAAGGCGCGAGCGTCTGCCGGGTTTGAATGAATCTGCCGCGCAACCCTCGTCGTCGTTCTCGTCCTCTTTCCCGTCTTTCTCAGGTCCTCCGCCCCTTGTCCACCTTGGCGGGTGAACTTCAATGTAATGACCCTCGCCCTCACCCCGGCCCTCTCCCCCGGGAGAGGGAGACGGAATGGGCGCGTCCCGAGTGTTTGGACCATCTTTATTATTTCCCCGCATTACTTCAGCTCGAGGCAGGCGATTGATCGGGACGCGTTGAATTCAGGACGACCGCCGCTTGCCTCACCCTCTCCCGGGGGAGAGGGCCGGGGTGAGGGCGGACGTTTCACCATTCATTTCTCATCCCCACCGGAAACGTCAGTGAGTCCCATTATTTTGATGGCAATTCGAGGACGAGAACGAGAAGGAATTGTTTCCGCATGGCAGTTTCAGTCACACGCCGCGTTCTGGAGATCCAATAGTATTTGCTGAAAGTGCGATTCTCGCATACTTTCACGCAACGCTGTTGCACATATGCTGTTTCTGAAAACCCGTTCATTCCTCCTCTGTCTTTTTCTTGCGTCACTTGTGATGTCGCCCAAGGCCCGTTCTGTGGAGGCTCCGCCTTTGGAGGGACCATTAACCACGGTCGCCATAACGATCACCCAGGAGAGGCAGGATGAATTTGACTGGATTGCGACGGGCTTTGAAGGCGTGTCTGGAGCGGCTATGCCCGGGGCTGCAACGAATGTTGTTTTCGGATTTCTCGACAGCGGCTCGGCGACGCATCTTGTGAGTTATCCTGACGCCCTCGCACTCGGTGTCCAAGGATCGTTTCTGAGCGGAAACACTTTTCCCGTCAGTGGCGTGGATGGCGTGTTGGTGGACCTCGACATTTCATTACCGGTGGGATTCTTTATTCATGGCCTTCAGGATCTCGATGGTGGCGGCCAGCCGCAGCCTTCGCTGATGGTCGGTCAGGGAAACTTCGCCGCCGGGGTCAATTCGCTGGACAACTACGAATTTGATGTGGATACGCCGACGGTGATCGGTGCCCCGTTTCTGCTCTATTTCGCCGCTTACATTCGCAACAGCCAGCTCGTGCAGTCATCCGTGCTGGAGAATGACAGGTCGTCGCCGTCCGTCACGTTTTACAGTGATCCTGAGGATCCGCAGATTCCAGTGCTGGCGCACAAGATTTTTCTGGAGATCCGGCCCACCGGCTCACCGACGGTGGGTTATCTGGGGGAAGTGGATGATGAACTCAACGTCTTCCCTTCGATTCCGTCAGTCATCCTTGCCGGTTTCAGCGGAGCTTCACTCTTTTTCACTGCCAGTTCGATGACCTTCCGGGAAGGAGGAAACTCGACCAGTGGGAAGATGGTGGTGGACACTGGAGCGCAAGCCACGTTGTTGAGCGAAATCGCGGCAGCCGAACTCGGTTTGGATTTGCAGAATCCCGATTTCGAGGTGGAGGTCCAGGGACTGGCTGAATCAATCATCGCTCCGGGCTTTTATGTTGATTCAGGCAGCATTCCCGCGGGGGGTGGCACTATCGCATGGACCAATATCCCCGTGATTATTGTGAACGTGGGCAGTCCTGAGGGTGGCACGCTTTTCGGCATTTTCGGCAGTAACCTGACTGCGGCACGCGACATGGTTTTCAATGGCGCTGCCTCGCCGCCTTACTTGAGTGTCACTGCTCCCATTGTGACGCCGCACATAAAGATCACGGCGATCCGGTCAACGGGGACGGATTCGGCGGAGGTTGACTGGCACGCCGAGCCTGCTCCGCCAGTGCTTCATCTGGAGAAGTGCACGGATCTTGCGTTGGATCCGCCCGAGTGGATTCCTGTGGCTACGAACTTGCTTTCCACCATCACCGGTACGATGAGTGTGACCGGGCTTGGCGACCGCAGTTTCTTTCGACTCCGGGCACCACAGTAGGAGCGCCGATCTCCGAATCGGCACGGAACGAATCTCCCAATGTCAACGAGCCGAATCGGAGTTCGGCGTTCCGCCCACCGATTCGAGCGGAGGAAACCGCTCAACGCAAATCGTTCAGCGCCTTCAGATTTTCTTCAACAAATCCTTCCAGCGTTGCCAGCCTTCTTCGCGGGCTTTTTTGTTGGCTTCGTTGGCGTCGGGCGCTTCTCCGGCGCGCATGAAGCCGTGGCCCGCGCCGTCGTAGGTCACGGATTCGTAGGTTTTGCCCGCAGCTTTCATCAGGTCCGTGGATTTGGGGATGGTGGCGTTGACCCGGGCATCGTTGCCGCCGTAAAAGCCGTAGATGGGACACTGGATGCGTGCGATCTCGTTTTCCTTGTCCGTGCCGCTGCCGTAGAAAACGAAGCCGGCCTTGATGTCCTTGTTGTTGGTTGCGAAGCGGAACGTCTCCGTGCCGCCCCAGCAGAATCCGCCCACGGCCGCCTTGCCGTTGCAGGCGGGAAGGTTGGTGACGTATTGGACGACGGCGTTGAGGTCGGCGGTGATCTGCTCGGGTGGCAACGAGCGAATAGCGCCGCGGACGGCGTCGCCGCTGCCCAGTTCCTTCGTCCCGCCGCCGCCCGGGGCCGCGCCGGACAACAAATCAGGAGCGATTGCGATGTATCCGGCCTCGGCCAGTTGGTCGGCGACGCCGCGAACCCAGTCGGTGAGTCCGAAGATTTCGTGGATGACGACCACGGCTGTGGCCTTGTCCTTCACTTCGGGATAGGCGATGAAGCAGTTCACTTCGCGGTCGCCGTGTTTGACCTTCACCCATTCGAGGTGTCGCGGTGATTTTTCCAGGCGCTCCTTTGCCCAGTCCTGGGCGATGGAGGTTGTGGCCGTCATCAAAGCGGCGGCGAGTGTGACAATGAGGGTTCGTATCATGGTTTCCTTTCCGCGCCGGTTCATTCGACACCGATGCAATACAGGTTGTTTTCACCGCGAATGAGGATTCTGCCGTCCACCAGCACGGGCGACGCGATGATTCTTTCGCCCATGGGAATCTCCGAGATCATTTCGAACGCATCGTCAGCCCTGGCGACGAACGCGACGCCGTCCTCGCGAATGGCGTAGAGTTTTCCGCCAGCGAGGACTGGCGAACTGTAAAAGTTGGCGCTGGTTTTCGGGAATGCGCCGGTCCAGATGGTTTTGCCGGTGGCGGGGTCGAGACATTCGACTTCGCCCCGGTCGCGCATGAGATAAACGCGACCGTTGGATTCAGCGGGGCTGGGCACGAACGTGCCGGTGTCGGTGCGTTTCCAGATGGTGTGCGTCGCGGTCACATCGCCTTCTCCACCGAGTTTGATGCCGAAGAGCAGCGGCAGGTTGCGGTCGTTGCGACCGAACGGCACAATGGCCATGTCTCCCGCAACAACAGGCGTCGCGACAGCCGGCCAGTTCCTCTTGGAGTCGGGATTGACATCGCCACAGGACCAGATCAGCCTCCCGTCCGCAGCGTCATGCGCCGTGACATGTTGCGCGCCCCAGACCAGCAACGCCTCCTTGCCCTGATGTTTGATGACCAGCGGCGTCGCGTAACTGTGATCGTTCTCGACGGGCGTCTCGTAATTGCGGGCCACTTTCCAGTTCATCGCGCCGGTTTTTTTGTCGAACGCAGCCAGCCACGATTCACCCTTGTGCATGCGGGCCATGACCACGTTTTGTTCCGTCAACACCGGCGACGTTCCCTGATCGAAATACAGCGTGCTGTTGCCGAAAGCCTCCACGAGGTTCGTCTGCCAGCGGATTTTGCCGTCGAAATTCAACGCCGCGAAGTTGCCGCTCTGGTAATAGACAAAGATTCCATCGCCATCCGTGACGGGAGATGGATTGCTGCCGGAACTGTTGCGATGTTTGCCGCCTGATTTGCCCACGCCCACCTGCGTCTTCCAGAGCAGTTTGCCTGACCAGTCAAACGCCAGCACCGCGTCCTCGCCGTCCACCGGAGCGGTCACAATGATCTGTTTCTTCCAGACGGCGGGTGTCGAGCAACCTTTGCCCGGCAGCGCGACTTTCCAGAGCACGTTTTCGGTGTCCGACCACTTGACGGGATAATTGCCGGGCAGCGCCGCGCCGTCGTCCTTGGGCCCGCGCCAGTGCGGCCAGTCGGCGGCGAACAGGCTTAAGTGGAACAGGGCGATGGCGGCCAGAACGAGGGGGAACAGGCGGCGGTTGCGGGCGGTCTGATGGGTCGGTTGAGATGTCATAATGGAATGAACAACGAATACGACGCGGATGGCAAGCCGAAGGTAACTGAAATGTGCGCGTAGCGCGGGACGCCTGCGCCGCGCGTAGATTCCCATTGCGCAGAGAAGACGCGCTTCTCATCATCACGCCATGAGCAACATCATTTTTCCCCGGAGTCCGCGTGAAACCATGGACGGCTGGCCGCACCTGCCGCGTTACATTGACAAAATCCGCCTGCACCTCGCCGGCAAATTGCATCCCGATTATCAGCCGAACTTTGGCCACAAGGGATTCGACAAAAGCTGGTGTGAGGCAGCGGGAGTCACGCACGAACAGATGCTGGAAGTTGTGCAGAAATCCGTGACCGACGGCGAAGTTTGCGACTGGGTGAAGAAGAACGTGAAGAAATCCGCCGCTGAAAAAGCCGCCTTGCTGGCTGACATGCTGGATTATCCCAGTGCCGACGACGCCGAAGGCATCGCGCGATTGAAAATGCGCAAGGAACAATGCGGCCTGTCACACCGCGACGACATCAAGAACTTCGTGGATTTCATTGACGCGGATGAGAAGCGGTCGTGAGATTGTTGTGAGGCTTGCCGGCACATCGGTAAAATTGTTCGTGCGGGAAAACCCACCACTGACCCCTCTCAGAGGGGAATACGACAGGGTGCGACCGCAAGACAGTTCCCCTCCCGGGAGGAGTGAGGGGTGGGTTCATTTCCGAATTGGGTTCCGGCAACTGTTCCGCGACACGCAATTAAAACCGTAGGTTCAACATGAATTTTGAGTTCGTTTCAGCGGCAAAGATTGTGTTTGGCGCGGGCAAGTTGAACGAACTGCCAGCCTGCGTTCGCGGGTTTGGGTCGCGTTGTCTGCTGGTGACGGGCCGGGAGTCGGAGCGCGCAGGGCGAGCGGCGGAATTGTTGCGTCGCCCGGGCGTGGGCGTGACGACGTTTTGCGTTTGCGGCGAGCCGGACATTTCGACAATCGAGCGCGGCTTGGAGGCGTCGCGCGGGGCGGATTGTGAATTCGTGGTGGGCGTCGGCGGCGGCAGCGTGTTGGACGCGGCGAAGGCGATTGCCGCGATGATGACGAATGACGGCGAGTTGCTGGATTATGTGGAAATCATCGGTCGTGGCGGATCGTTGTCACGACCGTCCGCGCCGTTTGTGGCTGTGCCGACGACTGCGGGAACAGGCAGCGAGGTGACTCGCAACGCGGTGTTGTCGTCGCCCGAACATCGCGTGAAGGTGAGTTTGCGGAGTCCGTTGATGCTGGCGCGAGTGGCGCTGGTGGACCCGGAGTTGACGTATGGCTTGCCGCCGGGCCTGACCGCGAGCACGGGGCTGGACGCGTTGACGCAGTTGATCGAGCCGTATGTCTGCAACCGCGCGAACGCAATGACGGACGGCCTTTGCGTGGAAGGGATGAAACGCGCGGCGAGGTCTTTGCGCGTGGCGTTTTTTGACGGTGGCAACAAGGCCGCTCGCGAGGACATGGCTGTGGCGAGTTTGTTCGGCGGATTGGCGCTTGCGAACGCGGGCCTGGGCGCTGTGCATGGTTTTGCCGGGCCGATTGGCGGGATGTTCAACGCGCCACACGGGGCTGTTTGCGCCGCGTTGTTGCCGCACGTGATGGAGGCGAACGTGAGGAAGAGCGGAAAGCGGGAAGGCGAGAAAGCGGAAACGTTGCGGCGGTATGACGAGGTGGCGCGTTTGCTGACGGGCAGGGGAGATGCGACTGCGGACGACGGCGTGGAGTGGGTGAGGGGATTGGTGAAGGATTTGGGCATTGCCGGTCTGGCGAGTCATGGGATCAAACCGGACGATGCTGCGCAGGTGGCGGAGAAGGCGCTTCAAGCCAGCAGCATGAAGGCGAATCCCGTGGAACTGACGAAGGACGAACTGGCGGAGATTCTCTTGAGAGCGATGTAGCGACGACGTGGTTTGCACCACGCTCACTACGGCGACTGACCGGACACCTTTTCCCGAATCTCATCAATCTGTTTCTGGATCGCTTCGGGGCTGGGTGAAAGTCGCTTCACGAGTTCGAAATGGGTGATGGCCTTGTCGTAATTGCCCGCTTCCTCCTCCAGCCTGCCGAGATTGGCGCTGATCTGTTCGAGGAGGAACAGTTGTTCGGGAGTCACGTTGGCGAGGTCGGTGTTCTTTTCGCGCCAGCGACGCAGTGCGAGTTCCCAGACGTTGCGGGCGCGGTCGTTGTCGTTGCGGCTGCTCTTGTAGAGATTGCCAAGTTCAAAAAGGATTTCCGCGCTGTTGGGGTTGGCCCGCAGACCTTCGCGAAGGAATTGTTCGGCTTCATCCACCTTGCCCAGCCGGTTGCGAAGCCAGTAGGCGGCGACGGTGTAAGTCTCGACGCGTTGAGGGTCAAGCTCGGCGGAAATGCGCAGCCACGGGAGGATTTCGCGTTCCTGTCCGGCAGCGAGGTGTGTGTGGTCGGTGATGGTGAACTTGCGGCCGAAACGTTCGATCCAGTCGCGGGGTTCGGTCAGGAAAGCCATTTCGCGTTCATGCTCCGTCTCGTGATCGTCATGCGCGTCGTGACCTTGATCCTCGTGGCTGTGGTCACATTCGGCGGTGTGAACGTGGGCGGGAGCGGCGTCATGGTCGTGATCGTGGCCGTCGTCGTGATTACATTCGGCGGTGTGGACGTGTTCCTCGCCGCTGACCATGGGGCTTTGTTTCATGTTGCGTCGGGCCTGGTCGAAGATGGACGGGTAATAACCGCTGTGGAACGTGACATCGGCCTGGACGAAGAAATGGTTTGCGAAGAGCCTGCGGCCTTCGCCGAGGAACATTTTGAGCATGCTGTCGGCTTGGGAACGTTCGCTCCAACCCAGAACGCGCGGTTCGAGAGTCGCGGCGAGCGTGAAACAAACGACGCCCAACAGCGCCAACATCAACCATGGAGCGGTCCGGTTCATTTACACGGTGAGCGATTTGCGCCGGAACAACGCCCATGCGGCGACCATGAAGAACGCCGCGTAAACCGCCGCGTAGAGCGACGCCAGCGCGCAGTCCAGCCAGGAAGCCAGTGTGACGTTGTTGATGAGGAATTCCGGCACGTAATACCATTCGAGATGCGGGATTGCGAAATAGACGAGGGTCAGCAGCGTGCCGACCGGTTCCGGCTGGTCCAAGGCGACGCGGTGCAGATGGCGGCCCAGGCCGAGGATGCCGACAACGGCGATGAAGCAGATGGTGATGTTGGCCGACGCGGCTGAAAACAGGATCGAGCCGCAGAGGACCATCGAGACGACGACGGCAAGCATCATCCAGTGGAGCAGGACGGCTTTGAGGACGTTCTCGAAATTGACGCCGGATTCGCGCGTGCCGCTGACGACGGCGAAGAAGGCGTAAAACACCAGCAACGTGAATCCGCAAGCGAGCCAGCAGCCGAGGAATTTTCCAAGGATGACCTGTCCGCGAGTGACGGGTTTGGCCAGCAGCGGAAAGATGGTGCGGTTTTCGCGTTCCGCAGGGATCTGGCGGGCGGCGGTGGTGATGGCAATGACGAGGGTTGAAATCCAGATGAGGGACAGGACGACGTCCTTGAGATAGCGCGCGACTTTCGGGTCGTTGAAGAAATTGACCGAGCCGAGCAGGATGGTGATGAGCGCCGTGAGGACGAACAGCACGTAGAAGTCCTTGCGACGGTAAAGTTCCTTGATGACGACGTTGGAGATGGCAAACGCGGCGTTCATGGCGATCAGGAAACGGGTTGCGGCGTGTAACCAACGACCTGAAGAAAGATTTTTTCCAGGTCG
>DAOLDN010000099.1:0-9815 GCA_035327385.1 Verrucomicrobiota bacterium
CATCAGCCGTTACGAAGGCACAATTGACGAGATCATAGGGGATGCGATCCTGGTCATCTTTGGAGCGCCGCTGGCTTGCGAGGATCACGCGGCCAGGGCTGTCGCGTGCGCGCTGGCCATGCAGCTTGCCATGAAAGACGTCAACGAACGCCTGATCGCCAGGGGTGCGTCTGAATTGGAAATGGGCATCGGCATCCACACGGGGCGCGTCATCGTCGGCAACATCGGCTCCCAGCGCAGGACCAAATACGCCGCCGTCGGCTCGAACGTGAATCTCGCCGGGCGCATTGAATCCTTCACAACTGGTGGTCAGATCTTGATTTCGCAAAATGTGCGGGAGAGGATCAAATCACCCTTACGGCTGGACGCGCAGTTTCAAGTTGAACCCAAAGGGGCCAAAGAGAAATTGCAGTTGCACGAAGTCGGCGGCATTGGCGAACCGTTCAATCTGTCGCTGCCTGACAAATCGCTTCCACTGCGTCCGCTTGCAGAGCCATTGGCGATCCGATTCACGGTGTTGGAGGAAAAGTTCGTCGGTCGCACCGTGCATGAAGGGCGGCTGAAGGCCGTTTCCGATACTGAGGCTGGCATTGAATCCCAATTGGCGCTCGTCCCCCTGAGCAATCTCAAGATTGAACTCGATCCCGTGGCTGGAGCGAACCCGGGCGGAGAAATCTACGGCAAGGTGATCGGTGCGGTCGCCAGTGATTCCACCGAAACCCGCATTCGGTTCACATCCGTTTCACCGGACCTGAAAGTCTGGATTCAACGAATGGCTCAATCGGAAAGAACGTCGTGAAGAGAAATGTGCCCATCTTGACACATGTTCCCGGAGCGCAGACGTTCCCCGTCCGCAGCACACCTGCGCGGAAAGAACTTTTGATGTTTCAATGATTATCTCGCTATTCAAGCGCTGCGACCGGGGACCGGTCGCGCTCCGTCGGGGCTATGTCACGATGCGACCGGGACAAATGGCCGCTTACAATCAACCTCGACACACAACAGCCGCATGGCTTAGAACACCGAAACAGAATTTGTGCTGACACCCTTTGAAAAAGGTTTGATTGCGCATCTGGTCGCGGACTGGATTTTGCAGAACGACTGGATGGCGCTGAACAAGATGAACCTCCGGCATCCCGCCGGCTGGGTTCACGCAGCCATTCATGGCGTTTGCCTTGGCCTCGCTTTGGGCTGGCTGGCCGGGTTGGTGCTGGGAATCGTTCATCTGCTGATAGACACGCGCGTGCCGTTGGACTGGTGGGTGCGCGTCTTCAAGAAATGCGGCAAGGCGCCGGAGTCGGGAACGATCGCCATCTGGCTGGATCAAACGTTGCACATCATCTGCATCGCGATCTGGGTCGCGTGGATGTGAAGTGAAACGCAAAAGAATCGCGCCTGCCGCGGCTGACGCGCCATCGGAAGTCAAGACGGGCGTTACGCGTCGGCGGCCTTGGCGAGGCGCGAGAAATGGATGGAATCCTCGTAACGCTTGGTCAGTGCGCGGACGCGCTGTGTGATGACCTTGGTGAGCGCGAGCATGAACGGCGCTGCGAGCGCGGGGGCCTCGGTGAACATTCTTTTCAGGGCGGCATCGGAAACTTTGACCAGCACGCTGGGCCGGTTGGCGACGACGTCGGCGGAGCGCGGCCCTTGGTCCATGATGGCCATTTCCCCGAAACATTCGCCGACACCAAGGGTGGCGAGTGTGGATTCACGGCCGTCAATCATCACCCGCGCTCGGACTTCGCCTTCCAATATCATGAACAGCGAGTCGCCGTGTTCGCCTTTGCTGACGATGTTTCCGAAGGGGTCCACTTTCACGATTTCCAGGTAGGGCAGCAGCGAGGCGAGTACGCGTTCGTCAATGTCGGCCAGCATCTTGATGCGTCGCAATGCGCCGGGCTGGATGCCCTGCGACTCGGCTGACGCTGCGGCGTCGGGAGACGGTTTGGATTTGAACAGCACCTTGAGTTCGGGCAGTTCGGAGGCGCGCAGCCACGTTCCGTCCTTCTCTCTGAACACCCAGGAATTGGGTGTGACCTTGCCTTGTTTGACCCATCCGACGAGGCCAGGAACGTCCACAGGCCCGTAGGCGATGTTGTCGGCTCCCCATGCTCGGAAAACGTTGCTTGTAGCGGTGTTCATGCGTGTGGTGTGGTTACGCCAAACGCGGGCCGGTGTCAAACCCGGAAAGCGGCGGTTCAGACGGTGACGATGCCGTGTTTGATGGCAAAGTGCGTCAGCTCGGTGCTGTTGTGCAGGCCGAGGGCTTTCATCAGTTGATATTTGTGGAACTCGACAGTGCGGGTGGAGATGTTGAGCGCGTTGGCGACCTCCTTGGCCGAGCGACCCTCGGCGAACAATTGCAGGATTTCGCGTTGTCGGGGTGTGAGCGAGTCCGGCGGGTCGCGGCGCGCGAAAGGGTCGCGTTTTTTTTGTTGCGCGAGTTCATGGGCGATGGCGGGTGTGAGGTAGGTTTTTCCGTCCAGCGCCGCCCGTATGGCCGAGACCAGTTCTCCCGGCGCGGAGTGTTTCAACACGAACCCGGAAGCTCCCGAATCCATGGCCCGCCGCGCGTAAGCGGTTTCCTGGTGCATGGTCAGAAAGATCACTTTGACGCGGGGGTTGTCCCTCTTCAATTGGGCCATTGCGTCCAGCCCGTTGAGCCTGGGCATGGTGATGTCAGCGATGATGACGTCGGGCCGCAGTTTTTTTGCCACGTCAATCAGCGCAAGTCCGTCCTCGACCACGCCCACGAGTTGAAATTCGGTCGAGAGCAGGCTTTTCAGTCCTTCGGCCACCATCCGGTGGTCGTCGGCAAGCAGGACGCGGGATTGGTTCATGGGAAAAGTGTAGAGGCCGAAAGTCGAAGGTCAAAGTGTTGAAGCATGGTGATTGGGCGGTTTGCCGTCCGTCTTGTTCAACGGGATCCAGGCCAGGATGGTGGTGCCGTGGCCGGGGGAGGTTTCGATGTCCAGTTCACCTGCCAGTAACCGCACGCGTTCGCGCATGCTGGCAAGGCCGAGGCTGGCTTTTTGACGTTGTTGCCGGGCATCGAATCCGCAGCCGGTATCGCTGACGGCCAGTTGCAGGCCGTCGTCGAGCCGTCGCAGTGAGACGGTGGCCGAGGTTGCGCGGGCGTGTCGGGCGACGTTTCGCAACGCCTCCTGAGTGACGCGAAACAGGCAGAGGCCGGCGTCGCGGGCGATACCCGCTGGTATTGGTTCGATCTGGACATTCACCTCGATGAATTCGCGTCGTGAAAATCGTTCACATTCGGACTTCAACGCGTCGGCCAGTCCGAGGTCTTCCAGCAACGCGGGATGAAGCCGGTAGGAAAGTGAATGGACGTCTTCGCTCAACCGCACCAGTCCGTCCCTCAACTCGCGCATGGTTTCGGACTGTTTGTCGCGGTGGACGCCGGATTCAGCGCGGCCTGCGTCAATGGCCAGCCGGGCGAGGCGCTGTGTGATGTCGTCGTGCAGTTCGCGAGCGAGGCGGGCGCGTTCGGGTTCCTTGGCTTGCAGAAAGCGTCCGCCGAATTCGCGCGCCGATTGTTCGGCCAGTTTCCTTTCCGTGATGTCGCGCACGAACAAGGACCGAACGCGCCCGTCCGCGAGCGAGGTTTCGCTAACGGTCAGTTCCGCCGGGAAGGTGGAAGCGTCCTTGCGCCGCGCGATCACTTCGCGTCCCTGGCCGTTGTTCGAGTGATTGCCGTCATGCAGGTCGTGGGCGGAAGGCGGATTGTGTTCGTTGGAAAAACGCGACGCCAGGAGGGCGTTGACGTTTTGACCGATGAGTTCGGCGGCATTGTAACCGAAGATGCGTTCGGCGGCGGCGTTTGTGGACCGGATGATATCGTGTTCGTCGAGTGTGATGATGCCTTCGGCGGCGGTGTTGAGGATGGAATGGAGGCGGTTGCGGCTGTCCGCGAGGGATTGTTCGGCTTTGCGCCGCCGAGCGAGGTTGATCAGCAGACCTACGATCAACAACGTTTCGGCGACCACGATGCAAAGTATGGCAATGATGCGTGACTGATAGCGGTCCCAGAGCGTCGGTTCCCGAAATTTGATGATGCTTCCCGGCGGCAGGCGGCTTTCGGAAATGTTCCAACGACTCAACTCGCGCCAGTCATAAACGGGTGGTCCAGGTTCTTGAGGCGGCGGGCGGAAGGCGGACGGATCTTCGCCCTTCAGCAGCCGGGCGGCGATTGTCGCCGTGTTGCGGCTGAGTTTGTCAATATTCATCAGCGGCCCGCCGACGATGCCCCGGCCCAATTGCGTGTCATGGATCCCGAAGATGGGAGCGCTGGTGGTTTCGTGAATGTGCGCCAGGGCGCGCTGCTCTATGTGAGGTACGCCGGCAGCGTCCACCGACATGATGGCAAAGAAAATGGCCGACCGCGAAGGCAGCCTGGCGCAATGCGCGCGGATTTCCGGCAGGGACAGGTCGTTCAACCAGGAAAAGGCGACGCGGTTGGTGTAAGCGGCGAGGACTTCGCGCAATTCGCCGAGCCAGAATTGTTCCAGCGGGGAATTGCCGATGACGACGACCACATTGGTTGTGTCAGGAAGGATTCGGAGGATGTGCTCCACGACGCGTTGCGGATCGTTCCTCACGGAGACCACGGCGGAGTTCGTGTCCAGGGTGCTATGTTGCACGTGTCTGTGGTCCACGGCGGCGAAGAGCATCGGCGCGTCGGGGAAAAGGTGTTTCCGTTGTTTTTGCGCAAATCGCGCCGCCGGCCCTCCGACGGTGAGGACCAGGTCGGGATGTCGCCTGGCGGACAAGGCGAGAATATAGTCCACAAACGGTTTTTCCGATTCATCGTCGTCGAAGCGCGCCGATTCGAGAGACACTTCGTAGATGTCAACCGGAGTGGAGGATTGACGGATGAGTTCCGTGCGAAAGCCGGCGGAGAAGGCGTCGAACGGCGCGAAGTCGCGTCCGAATGAATGGATGATCAGGACATTTTCCGGGGCGGCATGGATCGGGGCGGTCAAAAGCGCCGCAAACAACAGGCAGCATGCCCGGAGGACGCAAGGCGGCTTTCCTGGCAAACGGACATTCATTCTCGCCACGGAGCGTGACACGCGCGTGCGATGCCATCAAGCGATAAGCTCCCGTCAGCCGCAATTCACCCAGCCCCCTTTTGGCGTCGCGTGGCCTTCTCCAAAACGTCGTCGTGCGGTGTGGGCTCGTATTCGTAGTCGTCCGGTTCGACGTAATCCCTGCGCATTGGATGATCCTTGAACTCATCCCACATGAGGATGCGACGCAAGTCGGGGTGGCCGTCGAAGACGATTCCGAACAGGTCGTAGATTTCGCGCTCCTGAAATTCGCAACCGCGCCAGACGGGTGTGAGCGAAGGCAGATGATTTTTGTCAGTCCGATTCTCCGTGCGCAATCGCAGGATGACCGGTCCGTGCTTCTTCTCCATCGAATAGAGATGATAGACGGCCTCCAGATAACCGGAGCGCAGCGTTTCGATGGTTTCTTCCACCTCTTTATCAGCGCCATCCACGACGAGCCGCTTTTTGACTTTCGTCTTGATTGTGGCTTCCGGCCAGTCAACACCTGTGGCGTTTGAGCAGTAATCCAATCGTAATTCAGGATGATCGCGCAGCAATTTCGCGACAGCTACGGCGTGGTCGTCATCCACCAGGATTGAGTGTTGGGCGGATGGAGATTCGTTGGTGATGATCTCCACGCGCGCTCCGGGCAGCGCGTGAGTGATGATGGATTTGACCTGTTCCACGTTTAGCATGTTCAGGCAGCGCGGGAAGTTGCCGGGGGTTTCCAGACCGAGGGATTGTTGGCTGGCACGAGGTCGTGCTCGCCAAATTGCGGAATGGGAAATTCGCTTGGCGCGTCGGCGACGAGATGGCGCGGGCGGTTTTTGCCGGTCAATTCCTGCTCGGCAATCTTCTGCTGCAACGTCATGAAGGCGTGCAGCAGTGCCTCGGGTCGCGGCGGGCAGCCGGGAATGTGCACGTCCACGGGAATGAAACGGTCAATGCCCTTGAGCACGTTGTAGCCCTGCTTGAACGGCCCGCCGGAAATCGCGCACGCGCCCATCGCTATAACGTATTTCGGCTCGGGCATCTGGTTGTAGAGTCGCACGACCTGCGGGGCCATCTTCTTGGTGACCGTGCCCGCAACGATCATCAAATCCGCCTGTCGCGGCGATGGACGGAAGACTTCTGCGCCAAACCGCGCCAGATCCCAGCGGGACATGGAGGCGGCGATCATTTCAATGGCGCAGCACGCAAGACCGAAGCCCAGCGGCCAGATGGAATTTTTGCGACCCCAGTTGTAAAGCTCCTCGAACGAGGTCGTAAATATGCCCTGTTTCTGCAATTCGTTTTTGAGTCCTTCGTCCATAGAGGATGGAGTGTTGGAGTGTTGGAGTGTTGCGGGTTGTTTCAACCATCACTCCATTACTCCATCCCTCCGTTCAGTTTTTATTTCCACGTCAGCACGCCTTTCATCCAGGCCCAAGCCAGTCCTTCAACCAGCAGCAGCAGGAACACCATCATGGCAATGAACGCGCCCGCGCCCAGTCCGGTGAATGCCACCGCGAAGGGCAGCAGGAATATCGTTTCCACGTCGAAAATCAGGAAGATGATCGCGTAAAGGTAGTATTCGGATTTGAACTGGATCCATGCGTCACCCTTGGATTCCAGGCCACATTCGTAAGTGGCGTTCTTGTCCTCACCGGGCTTTGGAGGCGAAAAGAATTTTGCCCACAACCACGCCAGCAAAAGCGGTCCGAGTCCGAAACCCGCCGCCGCGACCATCAACACGACGATGAAATGGTAAGGGTCGTAATGAGCCTGAATAGATTGCGCGACGTCCATCTGATTCAGACCGTACCAAGGCCGGAGAATCGAGTCAAGAAACGGCCTGTCATTGTCGCAAATGGCGGATGCATGGCTGATTGATGGGCGAAAGTTTCAAAGGGTCGCGTGGGGTCTAAATTGACGACATTATGGTTTCGCCAAGGTGTGATACTGTAGTCATTGTAAAAATGAGTAATGCAGCCGAAGTGTTCCCGTCCGCACGTGCATTGTGTGGTTCTTCAGTCATTCCCGGAAGTGTGAATGGGCTTCAACTGGCATTCTGGAATAAGCCTCCAAGACCGAATAACTGATGAAATTCCACACAAGAGTTCTTGGACACTTCCGGCCCTTGCTTTTCGCACTTTTCGGGGGTGTCGCCTTGTCCAGTCCGGCTGATCAGAATATATTTACCGATTCGCTCCAGAACGAGTGGCAGAACTGGAGCTGGGCCACGGTGAACTTCAATCACTCGACGACCGTCCATTCCGGAAACCGGTCCATCAGCGTCAATGCCGGCGCATGGTCGGCGCTTTCGTTCTGGCACAGTCCGCAGGCGGCGAGCGCTTTCACATCCTTCTCATTTTGGATCCACGGCGGCTCCGCAGGAGGACAGGCATTGCAGGTGTATGCGGAGACGGACGGAGTTGCGCTTCCCGGCGTGGCCGTGCCGTCACCCTCGGCGGGAACGTGGCAACAAGTCACGCTTTCGCTCGCGAGCCTGGGTTTGACGGGAGCGACGAACATGACGCGGTTCAACATCCAAAATGTATCGGACAGCACGCTCCCGACGTTCTACATTGACGATGTTCGCCTCATTGCGGACACAACCCCGCCTGTCGTGCAAGATTTCAGTCCTGCGGCAGGCACGGTCGCAATACTGACCAACGTGAACGTCACGTTTTCGGAATCCGTGACCGGAGTCGGTGCAGCGGACCTTCTGTTGAACGGCAATCCAGCCATCGACATGAGCGGAAGTGGAACGACCTACGCGTTCATGTTTGTCCAGCCCCCGGAAGGCGTCATCAACGTCACATGGGCTTCGGATCACGAAATCGAAGACCTGGCTACTCCTGCGAACGGATTCAATGCCAGCGCGCCCGGTGCAACGTGGCAATACAACCTGGTGGATTCCGTGCCGCCTGTTTTGACACAGCTTTTTCCCGGTGCCGGCGCGACCATCGCTTCGCTGGGACAGATCGAGATTAGCTTCAGCGAACCAGTTCTTGGCGTTCAGGCCTCGGACCTTCTCATCAACGGCTCACCCGCCACCAACGTCATCAAGCTTCCGGGCCAGCCCTACATTTTCCAGTTCTCGCAACCGGCCACGGGCCTCGTTTCCGTGGCCTGGTCTCCGGCACACGGGATCACGGACGCCGCGCTGTCACCGAACGCCTTTGCGGGCGGTGCGTGGAATTACACATTCGACCCGAACTACCAGATTCCGGAATTGGTGATCAACGAAATCCTTTGCGCGAATGTGGCGTCCAACGGACTCGCGGACGAGGACGGCGAACTTCAAGATTGGATTGAAATCTACAATCCCGGCACGCAGCCCGTGAATCTGGCCAACTGGTCCTTGAGCGATGATCCGGCGCTGCCCGGCCTATGGACTTTTCCAGCGCGCACGTTGAACGCGGGAGAGTATCTGATCGTCTTCGCTTCGGCCAAGGACCGCAGGCCGGTTTCCGGCGAATTGCACACGAACTTCAGACTCTCGTCGGAGGGCGAGCACCTGGGGCTTTACACGCCGGATTCGCCACGACAGATGGCTGCTGGATTCGCAGCGTATCCCGAGCAACGCAACGACACGTCTTACGGGCTGGAATCGGTGAGCGTTCCGCGTTACTTCGCAACACCCACGCCGGGCGGCCCCAACGGCATCAGTTTGATTGTCGGCGTTGTTGAGCCTGTGCATGTGAATGTGAAGCGCGGCCAGTTCAGCACGCCGTTCAAGCTCGTGCTTTCGTGCGCAACACCCGGAACCACGTTGCGGTACACGACCGATGGTTCCGAACCCACGGCCAGCAGTCCGGTGTTCCCGGGTTCGCTGATGATTTCAAATACGACCCTGTTCCGCGCCGCGGGTTTCAAAGCGGATCATCTGCCTTCAAAGACCGCCACGCACAGCTACTTTTTCAATCTGCCTGCAGAGTTCCGCTCATTGCCGGTCGTTTCAATCGTCACGGCCAGCAATCATATCTGGGGACCGACCGGCATCATCGGTTTCGGCCCAGGCTACAGCAACCCGAAACAGCACGGGCTGGCATGGGAAAAACCCACGTCCGTGGAATGGATCGAGCCGGGGGACAATTCCGGATTCCAGGTGGACTGTGGGATCCGGGTGCAGGGCAGTGACTACAATCGCCAGAACTCCACGCCATCGAGCAAGTTCTCGTTCCGTCTCTATTTCCGTGGCGATTACGGACCTGGTCGTCTCGAATATCCGCTGTTTCCACTGACGACCGTTCAACGCTTTGACGGGCTCGTGTTGCGGGCGGGATTCAATGAAACGGACAATCCGTTCATCCGGGATGAATTGCATCGCCGCCTTTCGCACGACATGGGACAGATCAGTTCGCACGGAACGCTGGCCGTCGTGTTCGTCAATGGCAGGTATTACACGAACGCTCCATTTTACAATCCGTGCGAGCGCGTGCATTCGGAGTTTTTCCAGGAACATCTGGGAGGCAGCGACGATTGGGACGTGGTCAAGCCGCCGTGGCAACTGGGCGGTGGCGCGGTGGATGGAACATTCGACGACATGCAGGCCCTTGTGAATTACGTCCGCTTCTCCGCGAATGTCTCCAACCCGTCGGACTACACGACCATCAGCCAGTGGATGGACCTCACCAACTTTGTGGATTACGTGCTGCTCAACGCCTACGCCGCCATGGGAGACTGGCCCGGCAACAACTGGCGCGCGGGCCGGGAGCGCACCCCGGACGGCATCTGGCGCTGGGTCTTGTGGGACGC
>DAOLDN010000100.1:0-9807 GCA_035327385.1 Verrucomicrobiota bacterium
GCGGCGCTCCCGGCAAGATCAATCTTTACGTTGGCAAGACGCCCATCAAGTTCAACATCCCCGAAGCCGAAGCGGTGGAACGTCTCGTGGACTTGATTCGGGAACATGGAAAGTGGGTTGAACCTGAGGCGCAAGAAGCGGTCATGCATTGAAACCCAAAGTCTATCTTGAAACTACAATCCCGAGTCTCCTAACCGCTTGACCGAGTCGAGACGCGCTGATTGCTGGACAACAACAGGCGACAAGAGACTGGTGGGAAGACCGGCGGCAATATTGCCAACTTTTCACTTCTGGCCTCGTGCTGGCGGAATCACGACGCGGTGACACGACCGCCGCCAAGGCAAGAGATGAAGTTCTTGCGGGCTGCAAAGTGTTGGAGTATTCGGAAACTGCCCAGATATTGGCGGGAGAAATCTTAGCACTGGCTTGTTGCCCGGCAAAGCTGCCGTGGATGCGGCTCGTATTGCCGTTGCTGCAGTGCATCAGATGGACTTTCTTTTGACTTGGAATTTCCGACACATTGCCAATGCCTCGATCGTGGATGAAGTGCGTGCGGTGTGCGCTGACGCGGGCTATGCTCCGCCCGTCATCTGCACGCCGCTGGAATTGATGTTATAATGCCTTCCATGAAAAATGATTTATTGAGGGAAGTTTGGCGCGTCCGCGATCAAATCGGTGTGGAATGTGGATACGATTTGAAACGCCTTGCCACGTTGGTTCAGGGCGAAGAATCGAAGGCCGGTCACGCAAATTCAGTTGTGCGCCAAGCGGCTCAAGCTCGGCGTCTTTTTGGATCAGGGCGGCCTTTCAAACATTGAAAAGGGCCAGCGAATGGTGGCCGATTTTGAACTCGTGGCCATCGCCCGCTGCCTGAAAGTTTCCATCAACTGGCTTTGCGGCCAGAGAGGGGCGAAGCCGTGACCGCCCATCCCGTTCAACGCCCAACACATTTTTGCCGCGTTGCAGGTTCGGTTGACGAAAGGATCTACACACTTTTGATGGAAGTTGAACCGGCTTTGAAGTTCGTTTCACCGAACCCGCAAAACATCATTTTCACTTCCTGCAGGGTTTACGTGGGAGTTGTCCAAAGACCATCAAGCTGTTGATTCACCTCCACAAAGCCAACAAACACCAGACATCGCGATGTAGCGCATGGTTCTCGGTGAAGACAGTTGCGCGACACCCGCTAGTATGCGTGCCTGAGAAATACCAGCACAGCCCCGTCCTATGGACAAACATGCGGGTTGGAAATCACGGCCATTCATCCAGCCTCTGCTCCGATTTCGATTGGCCTTTCCCAATCGGCCGATTCGATTAAGCTTCCGGCATGTCACTACCCGTCATCACCGTCACTCAAATGCGCGACTGGGAACAGGCGTCGTGGGCTGCGGGCTGTATTGAAGCCGATGTCATCCGGCGCGTCGGGGAGGCCGTGGCCAAACGCGCGTTGAGCCTCACCCGGACCGATGACGCGATTCTCATCCTTGCCGGCAAGGGACACAACGGCGATGACGCCCGCGCCGCGCAGGAACATCTGGCCGGACGACGAGTCGGATTGTTGAATGCGGATTCGCCGCAGGCCGAACTGGAAAAACTGGATTCCATCCTCGCACAACGGCCGGCGCTGGTGATTGACGGGCTGTTCGGCATCGGATTGAACCGTCCGCTCGACGACGCGTGGCAGGAATTCATCAAACGGGTGAACCGGTCAAAACTGGCGGTGTTGTCCGTGGACGTTCCGTCCGGATTGAACGCCGACACGGGCGAGACGTTCGGAGCGGCGATTGAAGCCTCGGTCACGCTGACGGTCGGTGCGCCCAAGATCGGCATGTTAAACCAGGTCGCGTGGTCATTCGTTGGAAGGCTCGAAGTCGCGAGCGACACCGGACTGATCCCCTGTCCTCACACCAGCGAACTTCAATGGACGGTGACGGACGATTTCAGGGACCATCCTCCACGCCGCTCCGTGTTCTCGCACAAGGGCGACTTTGGCCATGTTGGCATCCTTGCGGGCAGTCTGGGCTGGCACGGGGCCGCAGTACTTGCGGCGCGCGGAGCCCAACGGGCGCGACCGGGCCTTACCTCCCTTGTCACTCACGAAAACGCCTACCTCCCCGTCGCGTCGCAGTTGCAGTCGGTGATGGTTTCGGAGTGGTCGGCGGATTTCAGAATCGGCGATGAGCAAACGGCGTGGCTGATCGGTCCCGGATTGGCCGCGCGACAATTGCCGGAAGAAATGAAGTTGTTGACCCGCAAAACGTGGCGTGATGCGACCGTGCCGGTGATCGTTGATGCGAGCGCCGTGGACTGGCTGGTGCATGGGCCGACACAGAAAGGGGTGACACGCGTAATGACGCCGCATCCTGGCGAGGCGGCGCGGTTGTTGAGGATGACCACACAGAAGTTGCAGTCGGACAGGCTGTCTGCTGTGCGCGAACTGTCGCGGCTGCACGGCGATTGCTGGGTGGTCCTGAAAGGACACCAAACGCTCATCGGTCGCAGCAGCGGGCCGGTGTTTGTGAATCCCACCGGCAATCCGCATCTGGCCCAGGGCGGCAGCGGCGACCTGCTGGCGGGCTACATGGCCGGCCTGGTGGCGCAGCGACCGACGACGCATCACGACGATCCCCTGCCCGTCCGTTTCGCCGTTTGGGAACACGGCGCGGCTGCGGACAGACTTCAATCGGTTCAACGCAACTGGACCGTGGAAGACCTTTCAGTGGAAATCGGCAACATCCGAAAAACGGGCACGCACTGAGCCTCCCGCCCAACCCGCAACACGCCGTCTTTTTGCTTTCAATGAGTCGCGCCATTTGGTACCAGAAATCCCACATGCGCAGCATTTGTTATTTGTTACTCGGTGTACTGTTGTCCGGCTGGCTCGTCGCCTCCGCGCAGGCTCAATCGTATGAACTGACCGATGGCTCGACCATCAGCGGCGAAATTATCCTCCCGGCTTCCGCCGACGGCCTGAATTTCAGGCTCGCCCAAGGCAAATACCAGCGTGTTCCGTGGGACAAATTCACCCAGGCCGCCCTGCTGGAGCTTGCCAAGAATCCAAAACTCGTGACGTTTGTCGAACCCTTCATCGAACCTCCCGAGGAAGAACGCGTAAAGAAAACGGAAATCATCGTCAAACCCGTCGAACGACTCGAACGTCTGGAAAAAGGTTCCCTGATAGGGGCGTTGTTCGGCACAACCATCGGACTGGTTGCCCTCCTGCTGATTTACGCCGGCAACCTCTACTCCGCCTACGAAATCTCCGTCGTCAAAGCCCAGTCACCGCTGACGGTTTGCGGCGTTTGCGCCGCCCTGCCGGTGATCGGGCAGATCATTTTCCTGTGCTTGCCCACACGCGTTGAGGCCATCGCCGAGAAGGAGGCCGACCAGGCCGCCGCCCGCGAAGCCGCCGTGGCGCAGGTGCAGGCCAGTATCGGCGCTTCCGCAAAGGAAGCCGGCATCCAGATCGCCAGACATTCGGAAGCCTTCGACGAGCAAAAGATTCCCGAAACGCAGGTCTTCAGCCGCGGCAAATTCACGTTCAACCGCCGTTTCTTTGAAACGAAATTTTCCGGCTTCTTCGGCGTCGTCCGCCGCGAGGCCGACAAGGACTTGACGCTGACCATAAAGAGCGCCCGCGGCGAGTATCAGGTGCAACGCATCTCCCGCATCACGGGCAACGAAATGCACCTCGAAGTTCGCAAAGGCGGCGCGGCCCAGGAAGTGACCGTTCCCTTCACCGAAGTCACCGAAGTGCAGTTGAAACACAAGGACGCCGCCTGACCCGTGCCATTGACACGGCGGCCAACCGGCAGTTGACATGAAATATCGCACCATCCTGTTGTTTGGCGCGCCCGGAGCGGGAAAGGGAACGCAAGGAAAAATCCTCGGCGCGATTCCAAACTTTTTCCATTGCGCCTGCGGCGACGTCTTCCGCTCGTTGTCACCGGCCAGCCCCATCGGACGCATCTTCATCGAATACACCAGTCGCGGCGAACTCGTTCCGGATGAACCCACGGTGGAACTGTGGCGAACGTTCATCCATAACAGCGAACGCTCCGGCCGTTTCCATCCCGAAACCGACGTGCTGGTGTTGGACGGCATCCCGCGCAACGTGCGCCAGGCAAAAATGCTCGATGACACCCTGGACGTTCGCGCGGTCTTTTATCTGCACTGCCGCAATTTCAACGCAATGGTCGCCCGCCTCCAAAAACGCGCTCTCAAGGAAAACCGCCTCGACGACGCCAACCTGACCGTCATCCGCAACCGGCTCAAGGTGTACGACAGGGAAACCAAGCCCGTTCTCAGTTTTTACGGACGAAAACTGGTGCATCGTATTGACTCCACCAAAACTCCGGTGCATGTGCTGCGCGACATCATCGGCTGCGTGGACAAGGTGATCTCCTGAACACGGCCGGAAAAGATCCGCGAAGCGGCCTTGACCATGTCGCCGGCAGCTTCTCCGCGCGTTGATGGATGAGATTCCAAAATGAACCGATTGCGAATCATCTTCATGGGCACGCCGGACCTGGCCGCAACCTGCCTAGAAAACCTGTTGCGCCGCGCGGATTTTCAAATCATAGCCGCCGTCACGCAGCCGGATCGCCCCAGGGGTCGCAATCTCCAACTGCATCCCTCGCCCGTGAAGACAATCGCGTTGCGCGCCGGTCTGCCGGTGCTGCAGCCGGAAAGGGCGCGCGATGAGGCCTTCATCCAACAGTTGCGCTCCTTGTCCCCGGACCTGATCACGGTCGCCGCATTCGGACAGATTCTCCCACGCGCCATCCTGGAACTGCCACCCCACGCGTGCCTCAACGTCCACACTTCCCTGCTTCCAAAATATCGCGGCGCAGCCCCGATTCAATGGGCAATTCTTAACGACGAATCCATCACCGGCGTGACCATCATGAAAATGGACGCCGGACTGGACACTGGCGACATCCTTTCGCGGGAGCAAACGCCCATTCAACCCGATGACGATTCACAAACGCTCCACGACCGGCTGGCAACAATGGGCGGCAACCTTCTGTCACGGACGATTCCCGATTGGGTCTCTGGAAAAATCGCCCCGCAGCCACAGCCCGCAGACGGCGTCAGCCACGCGCCTAAAATCCGGAAAGAGGACGGACGCATTGACTGGACACAGCCCGCGCGAACGCTCTGGAACCGCATCCGCGCCTTCACCCCATGGCCCGGAGCGTTCACGTATCTGCCGGGCGACGCTCAACCGCAGATATTGAAGCTCTGGGAAGCCGCACCGGTTGCCGAATCCGGACCGCCGGGCGTCGTGATGCGTCGCGACAAAAATGGAATCACCGTCGGATGCGGCGACGGGGCGTTGTTGATACGGTCGCTGCAAAAGCAGGCATCACGCCGGATGACCGCCGGAGAATTTCTCGCAGGGCACGAATTGAAACCGGGCACGAAGCTCGGTTGAACCGGGACTTGTCACTTGCGCACCGTCTGCACGCGCCTGCCGGATTTTTTCTCGGACTGGATGTCCCACAACAACCAGTCGTCGTCCGGCACGAACTTGTTGAGTTTTCTGTCCCAGGTTTTCGGCAGGCGTTGATTGAGCTTCTCGACGAACGGAAGCAGCGGACGTTTCGGCGGAAACACTTTTTCGTGGCGATCAATGGGAATCTCCTCCGTCCAGCCAAACCGCTTGCGATAGGGTGCGAACCCGAATCCGTCGAAGAAATTTTCGCCGCCGACCAGCGGGATGTACCAGAGACTGGGGATGCCGCGCGGATTTTCTTTGATGGGGATTTCCTGCTCCAGCCTTTGCAGCAGTTCTGCGCCCTTGGGGTCTTTCTTCAAATGGTCGCGCAGCTTGTGTAATGATGGAAACCGGATCGGCGGGCTGACAAACAACACCGGCTTGTGCTGCAGCGTGGCCATGATGATCTCGTGCGGCGTTCCGACGCTGTAGATGTTGGTCGGACAATAGGAAATGGTGAAATCGCTCGTGTCCACCATGCGCAAATCAATGTGCAGCGTCTCCCAGAATTGTCTCGCGCACCACGAACGCGCCGTCGCGCCCTTTTTGCCGCCTTCGTACGTCCATTTTTCGCGGATGCGTTCGCCGCTTTTCTCGTCTTCGCGCCCGTATTCATACAGACCGCGAACGCCGGGTTTGAACCACGGATCAAAAACCGTCACGCCCATCTCCTGAAGGAATTGCCCGACGCGGTTTCGCCAGCCTTGTTTCTTTTCCGCAGCGCGCGATGCGACAAAATCCATCGGCCCGGAAAGATAGACACGCGCTCCTTGCAACAGTCCGTCCGCTTGTTTGGTCCGTGACATGGGCCGACGTTATTCCAGGCGAAATAAAAGCTCAAGTCCCGGGATTGACTTGTGCAACGGCATCGCAACGCCGAGCACGGGAGCTTCGACCCGTTCTCAGTCAGTTCATTTTGTGATGGATTCCAAGGCCTGCCTCGCTTGGGTTTGGGATGGATCCAAGCGCAATGCCTCCGCCAGATGCCGTTGAGCTTCCGGCAGCCTGCCCATCCGTATGAACGCCAGTCCAAGATTCTTGTGGGCCGGGGCATGGTTTGGAGACAGTTTCAATGCCGCTTCGTATTGTTGCACCGCCGCTGGAAAATCGCCGCGTAAAGCGAGCGCATTGCCGTAATTAAAGCGCACCTGCGCGCGGTCGGGCTGAATCCGCACCGACGCGGCAAAATGATCCAACGCCTCCTCAAATTTGCCCTGCATGGCAAGGAGGCTGCCCGCCGAATCGTGTGCAGCCGCGTCGTCCGGATCCATCTCCAGCGCCAGTTGAAACTGCTCCATCGCCTCCTCAATCCTGCCGCCACCCACAAACACAGTGCCCAACCCCTTGTGGAATGCCGCGTTGCGGGGCTTGAGTTCCATCGCGCGCCGATATTCGGCGATGGCTTCGTCGAGGCGTCCAACAGCAGCCAGCGCGTTGCCGAGATTTGCGTGAGCTTCAGCATAACCGGCGTTCGCGGCGACTGCGGCCCGGGCGTGGATCAATGCCTTTTCAAAATCGCGCTTGAAGAAGAACGCACCCGAAAGATTCGCAAGAAACTCCGCGTCGTCCGGCTTCAGTTCCAAAGCGCGTTGAAAATGATAGATCCCTTGATCAAGTTTTCCTTCACTGACCAGGGACATTCCGAGATTGTTGTGCGCCATCCAGGCGGCGGGGTTCTTCGTAATTGTGTGCGTCCAGAGGGTTTCAAGGTTGTTGTACACCCTGACCTGCTGCCATGTCACCAATCCCAGGACGATCAGGACCGGAATGCCCAGATGACGATGCGCGCGACGGAGCAGAAACGCCGCAGGGACCATCAGCCCTGCACACGCAAGATACTGGAAATGGTCTGCCACAAACGAGTAACGCATCGGATAAACGTTGATGAACCCCAATGCGGGAAAAAGCGTGCCGCAAAAAAACAGCGCCGCCACCAGAGGGCCGCGACCGATGCGATTACGCTGTCCCCACAACAACCCCAGGACAGCAAGAGCCGCGATTGGGAACAGCCACTGCCACCATTCCCCGGCGTTGATGTTCCAGCGCGGATAAATAAACGTCAAATTCACAGGCCAGACCAGTTTGCCGGCGTAAAACCACAACGCCCGGCCCGCAATCAAACACCGGTCCGCGAAACTGAGCGCCCATTCGTCACCACGCGCGCCCACGTGATGCGTCTCAAGCCACGCCGTGTGCAGTCCCAATCCAATCCCCAGCGCAAAGAACGGCAACATGCAGGAAACGTCCCGCCATTGGATGCGACCCTGCTTCCACCATCGGATCAACAACAATGCCGCCGGCAACGAACAGGTCACGGTTTTGCTCAGAAGTGCGCAGGTGAACAGCGCCAGGCCCAGAACATACCACGCCCAACGCCGCGCTCCGGTCGCCCGCTGATCGGCAAGTTCATACCACCGCAGACACGCTAGTGCTGATGCAAAATAAAAGACCCCTGACAACGTGTTTTTCCGTTCCGTGATCCATGCCACGGACTCCACCTGCACCGGATGCAGGGCAAACAATCCGGCAGCCAGCCACGCGCACGGTATTCCCAACGCGACGAGCACGCGCCAGAACAGCACCGCACCCAGAGCGTGAAGCAGCACGTTGACCAGATGATAACCGGCGGGATTCAATCCCCAGAGCCGCTTCTCGATCCAGAACGTGGTGTGGACAATGGGATAGTATTGAGGCGTCGCCTCCGGCTCGGTCCAGATTCGCTTCAAACCCGCCGAGCTGTCCAAGAGCCGGTTCTCAGTGAGGTAATCGTCGTCGTCCCAGACAAATCCGTTCTGAACCACCGGAGCGTAGGCGAGGAAGGTCATTAACACCAGCAGCCCCGCCCGTGGCAACAGAGTGTGGAGTATTCGATTTTCCATGGATGCGGTCGAACCGTTTGCTGATTGCCGGGCTGATGAAATAATGTGATCCCCTTGTGCCAGCAACCACAAGGATTCGCAACCAAAGAATCGTATCCCATCCGCAGTCAACTGATCTTACGGAAGCATCTCGATCAGCACCGTTTTGGCCCGGATTAGCCACGACAAAAAACTCTTAAAAATACTCTTGCATATCGGAGTTCATCGGCTCATTGTCGGAACGTTACCCGACTCAAAACCAACAAACCCATGTACCTATAACCATGACCATGCATTCATTACAAACAGTCGTAAAATGCGCAGTTCTCACAACCATCGGCATCGCTGCATCGCTGCAATTCACCCAAAAAGCATCCGCCGCGCTCATCGCTTACGAAGGCTTTGATTACCCTGCGGCCACTTGGGTGACCCTCGGTAACAATCTCAACGGCGGCATCGGCTGGTCCACCCCGTGGTACGATTTTGCTGACACCAACGGTTACAATCCGGCCCTTGCCAACGCCGGCGTTTCGGTTATCGAAGGTGGCAGCCTCACCTACACGGACAACTTCGGCAATACATTAGTCACCTCCGGCAATAAAATGCGCAACACCGGAACAAATAATCCCGCAAATCCATTCGGTGGAGGCACGTCAAGCCGCCCGTGGCGTCTGATGTCGGATCACCAAGGAGCCGCCGGTACCACCAACTGGGTCAGCTTCCTCGGCGTCCGTCTTCCGACCACACAGGACGGTAACCCCGAGAACCCGGTCAACATCGCCCGTGGTGCCAATTTCGTGCTCTACAACTTCCGCGACTATTGTGCCAGCGATAGTTCGGTCACGAATGTCTCGGTTCCGGATGTTCAACTGGCGCGTGACCAGAACGGCCGCATTGGCTGGGGCAGGGCTTCAGGAGCAAACACCGAGGCCAATCAATGGTGGCAGTTGATCTCCAGCGGATCCGGTAGTCAGGTCATCCGGGCGACCAACGAGTCCGGAACTCTTGCTGTGCCGTTCACAAATCTGGCTCTCATCGTTGTTCGCATCGAGCATTACAACGACGGCATTCCCAGCATCCTCAACACCAACGCGGACAACGACACTGTGTACGCGTGGATCAACCCGCCAAACATCGCAACCCAACCGGCAGATGAAGATGCTTTTGCCGTCATCACCCAAGTAGCGCCGATCGTCGCCGGGGCATCTCCCTACTTCAACGACTTCGCGTTCGACTGCATCACCTTCTTTGCTGGCAACGCGAATTCCAGTGGCGCAAACCCCCCGGCGGAATGGTACGGCGATGAAATCCGAATCGGCACCACCTACGCATCCGTTGTTCCGTTCATACCGGGCAGTGGCGGTGTTCAACCCGGCATTTCCGCCCTTCAGGTTTCCGGCAACAACGTCAGCCTCACGGTCACCGGAGCGCCGTCCACCGTTTATACAA
>DAOLDN010000101.1:0-9586 GCA_035327385.1 Verrucomicrobiota bacterium
AAATGACCCCCTTGGGTGAAAGCTTGGCCGCTTCGGCCAGCGAATGGTTCTCGGTGAGGTCCGTTCCAGCAGCCACATAAAGTCCTCGTCCGGTCTTGAGCAGTTCGCCGCTTTCCACGAGCTGCTTGAGATAGACACGCGGGACGCCGACTGATTCCAGGTCGCGAGGCCGCAGCACCCCCAGCTTGCGCGTGAGTTTGAGCACTTTGCGATGATGAGTCTCAGCCATGAAGGGATTATTACAGAATGTATGCAGTTGGCAATAAGTGAATACACTCTGTAACCACCACAAGGAAAACACGGAAGTCTGTCGTTGTGACAAACTTCCGTGCGCTGAGGCGGTGCTCACTGGAGGATCAAACCCCAACCGCTTCACCGCGGGTCTGCTGCTGTTGCCCCTGCGTCCGGGCAATGGTGCGCCGCGCAGTGCGAGCGATCTGCGCGATGACATTCTCCTTCTGGTCCTCGGGGAGGTCTTTCACGAGAAGGTCGTAGGCACGCTTCAACTCCGGGTTGCGGTTGATCTGTTTGAGCACGCCTTCGCGGATGCGTTGCTGGCGGTCGAGTTCGCGCACTTCGTTCAGCACGACGCTACGCTCCAGCCGCTCACGGGGCATCGCTTGGACGTAGGCCCAATATTTGGGGTTCTCTTTGATGTAGGCATCAATCTTGGCATCCACTTCCGGATTGCTCCGGAACGTGGGCTGTTCGGTCGGGGCGGCATTGCCGCCGGCGCTCGGTGGCGCTGAGGATTTCGGTTTGCTCATAACGATTCGTGTTTTGTTGTTGGTTAGCGCGGCATTTGCCGTGTTCGCCAATGAGAGGCGATGAATCACCTCACACCGGCAAAGTGTTTCAAGGTTTGGGTGGTGTGGTCGGCTCGGTTGTGAACGTGGTCACGTCGTTTGTAGCCGGTGCTGCGGTGGACAGCTTTTGCAGTTCACGGTCAAACTCCGCGATTCGTTGCTCGTTGGTGGCGAGGCGAACGCTCAAGAGCGCGTTGTTCCGGGCGACGTTCTTCATCTCGACCAGAAACGACTGCAATTCCCCGTAAGACTGTGCGAGTTTGGCGGCTTCGAGCATCACGCGGGCGGTCGTCTCCCGCTGGCGGTTCATCTCCGCTACCAAGGCGTCATTTGTGAGCGGCGGTGCGAACGCGGCATCCGGCGGCGGGTTCAGGAGGTTGGCGGTGTTCTGTGCGCCCGGGTGGAGATTCCAACGGGCGGACACTTCGATGCGATACACCGGGTGTTGCTCGTGCATCGCCTCGGGATGATTCGGGTCAACGTAGCGACCAAGATGATATGCGCGCACCACCTCGCCATAACGAACCGTTTCAATCGGTTCGACTGCGGGCGGTGGCGTGGGGCGAAGCGCAACCTGTGGCCGTGAGGCGCACGAGGCGACGAGCATAAGCGGAAGCAAGGCGAGGTATTTCATGGCTGATACGTTGGGGTTGAGTTTGGCTGGGACGAAATGCCGGCGGGTGTGGTTGCCACACCAAATGAGACCGGCGAAGCAAAGGCAGGCGCGTTGGTGCTGCCCTCCTCGGCGAATGGTTTCAACGTGCCGCCAATCACGGCATCGCTGCGGTCAATCGTTTGGAGGATGTAGATGTAGAACTGCTTTCCGCTCGGCACGCGGACATAGAATCCATCGCGCTGGATGGCGTCGTAGATGCGCTGCGCGTAAACCGAGAGAACCTTTTCCGCCCCCTTAAACGGCGCGTTGTTCAAGGAGCGACTGTCCACAGAACCGAAGATGGTCTGCTCTTTCTCGGTCAATGAACTTGCTGCGCCGGAGAGAAACGTCGCGGCGAACAATTTGATTTCCGCCAGGTTGTCCGACTTGATAAGGCGTCCGCGCAGTCCCGCGCTACCATCCGTGATCCCCCAGCCTTCCTGGTCACCGGAAAACTCGCGGTCGAGCGCGATGCCTTTGAGCCGAAGCTCCTCGCCACCCTGCCAGACGAACGTCCAGTTATTGCCGCTGGCGATGCGTTCACGATGGCGGTCGGTCTGGGCCGTGCCATGAACCTCCGTGCCAGCGGGAATTACCAGCTTGCCCGCGTGGTAGATGTTTTCCGTGACAAGTCCAACGATAGGCGTCTGGATCGAAGCCGAGTCCACGGTGATAACCGTTTCGCACGAAATCAAACGGCCATAAGGCGCGTAGATTTCCCCAAGCCCCTTCGGTTCGGGGACACCCGCTGTCGCGTCGGCGAACAAACTGATGGGTGCGAGCTGCGGCGCGGGCGCTTCTTGTTTGGGCCTCTCGCTGACAACCCTCGGCGGCTCGTTTGTCTTCGTGGGCAACGGCTGCGGCTCTGGCTTTGGTGTTGGTGGACGGAACGGCTGCATCGGTCGTTCAATGGTCTGCACCACTTGGGGACGGTCAGTAGCGTTTGTCGTGAGACTGGAAACCCGCACATCCGCATCGCCTGAACCAGACCGGCCGCGAAATACACTGAACAGGATCAAGCCTCCGCCGAAAATCACAGCGAACAGCACGAGCTTGCCGCTGCCTGTCTTGAAGAAGTTGAGAAAGTCGCGCGGTTTCATGGCTGTCCTTGGGCTTTGGGTGAACGAAACGGCTGAACCACCTTCGCGGGTGCATTGGTGGATGCGTCTTCGGGTGGTGGTGGCGATGTGCGTGTCACCAACACCGTGAAATCATTCTTGAGCGAAAGTTCATTTCGCCCACCGTCAGGCGTGCCGGTGACAGCGAAATAGACCGTGCTCGCCGCAGACGCGGGTAACACGCCCGGTGCATCGCTGATGGACTGGAAGTAAAGCCGGTTGCCGACGCGGACACAAAAGCTCTCTGGCAAGTAACGAACCTCCCACTCCGACTTGTTTCGCAGCGTGATATGGAAGACGAGCGTGTCCTCGGGGTTGAAACGGAACACTTCTTCGATGCGGATTTCGTAGTCATTGAAATCCGTGACGAGCGGCTTGTCGCCGAACGTCTTCGCCTCCGCGCCCGCTACGGCGTCCGGTTGTTGTTTCTTCAGCAGCGGAAACGCCTTTGCCTTATCGAGCAAGGCAAGCAGGCGTGTTGGTGAAACCTGGGGTGCGGGCTGGGAAGTCTGCGCGACGACGGCACGGTCTTCGAGGTTGAGAGCGAGCACGGGCACATCGCTTTCAACCAGCTCGAAGACGTAGGTGCGCTTGTTCCAGCGGATGTTCAGGTTCGTCGCGGCTTTGCGCGCCAGCGCGCGGACGGACAGGAACGACGAGCCTTTGGTGTGCGCCAGTTGAAATTGCCCTGGCGTCTTGCCGTCGGCGGTCACACCCACGGCGTCAATCGCCGCAATCGGTCCGGGCAGACTGATAGTGGTGACGCGGTTCGTCGAAACCGGCACAGTGACAACCACGCGCTCGTCGAGCGTGATGCGTTGGATCGCTTCAGGTGTTTCGGCCAACGCGAGCGTAGCCGACAATAGGAGGATGCTAATTGGTGATTTCATATTTGAAGTCGCCGACAGCGGTGGGGAAACGACCGTTGGCAGCCATGTTGGGGTTACGGAGCAGACGGAGACTCAACTTGAAAGTGAAGGCTTCCGTGAACGCTTTCTCTTGGAAGATGCCGGTGCGGATGACCTGGCCGGCGACAGTGGCAAGCACTTCGTTTTCGCGTGTGGCGAGAATGTCAATCTTCGCGATCTCCGGTTTCTGGTGCAGTTGTTTGGACCGAAACTCCACGGCCTCGCGTGTGCGATGATCCTGCGCCTTCTGCAACGCGGATTTCAGGAACAACTGCCGGAGCAATTCCGGGTGGTCGAAGTCCTTCGGGTTGCGCTCCAGCAAAGTTATGGTGGCGAGTTCGGCCTGTTGCGCGTGCAAATCCTTGGCCTCAGCAAACTGAAGCAGCGGACTGACGTAGTAGGTCTGTGCCGGATCAATGATGACGACGCGCTCGCGTTGCTTGAATTGGTTGATGATGTGGTAACGGTCCAGCGCCGCCAGCACGGACACGGCGACGGCCACGAAGAACCAGAACCACGGCAGCCGGTCGCGCTGGGCGAACAGTTGTGTCGGGTCAAACTTCTTCCGGGCGGGGCGCGGAGCTGCGCCGTTGTCGGTGGTTGTTTCACGAGGGCGGAGGTCGGTGGTTTCCATAGATTTCAGTAGTAGTTGCCTTTGCCTTTAGCGATGAGTTCGCGGACGGCCTTGTCACCGGTGATGTCATCTCCGGGACGGCCACGAGCGGAACGCGGTGGCAGTCCAGAGCCGGCGATGATGATTGCTCCCGCGCTGCCCTGGCCGGCGGCGGTGGAGAGTGTGCTCAGAACTGCGGCCATCCCGGCCGCACCGGCAGTGACCAGCGGCAAACCAGTAGTAGATGCAACTGCTGCCGCGCCAGCGGTCGTGGCCGCCGTCTGGAAGAAACTGCCAAACGCTCCCGAGATGAGTTGTCCGCCCGCCAGCGTGCCGTAGCTGAGAACTTTTTGGATAACGACGGGGGCGGAGATGGTGCTGAACACAATCCAGAAGGCAACGACCGCGACACCGACCGTCGCTTGCAAAGAATAGAGCGTGGCGGTGGGGTCAATGAACTTGAAGGACGGGTCGGTCATGAAATCGAGAATGCCCTGCGTGATGAGCGCCGCGACGGCCCAGCCAAGCGGCCAGAGCAACACACCAACGATGTGCATCAAGTAGCGGCCTCCGACGGAACGTAGCGGGCGGATCGCCATGAAGCCGATCATCAAGGGTGAGAGCGCGTAGGCAGTAAACAGAATGAACTTCTGAATGATGTAGGCCCAGAACAGCAGCAGCGAAGCGAACTGTCCAAAGAGCCAGAGAAATCCAGAGATGAGAAGTTCAACGGTGAAACTGTTAAGGTCGCTCAAGATGTCCCACCAGGAACGGTCAGTCCCGGTATCGCGCTTGATGACAAGCAACTGATTGTATTGGTCCTGAACATTCGAGGGATCAACGCCAAGGCCGTCGAGAATGGAACTTTGCAGGAGTTGCTGCGCCTGATTCCCCCACTGCGGAAGCATCACGAGCAGCGCGGTCAGCACGAACAACCGCACCATGTGCAGCATGAGCGTCTTGCCGTTGAAGCCGTGGACGACGAGAAGAATCGTCCCGACGATGAACAACATGAACGCCACGATGCGGAGCAATTCGTGCAGTTCGGCGCACTTCTGCACAAACGTCGGGAAGAGTTGTTCAAAGGTGGGCATACGTCGGGACGATTTGAGGTCACGGTTACGGAGTTGGGAACGCGGTGGGTGCGTTCAGCAGGCGGAAGGTCTGGCCGTATTTCTGCACCGCCTCGGTGAACTCGGCGTGTTGCTGCTCCTTCTTCGCCTCGACTTGGCGTTGTGCTTCGTTGCGGTTCGCCACGTCCTGCACCAGAGCGGACGCGGTGGCCTGATTGATTTCGTAGTCCGTGTTGTTGAGCGCGGACGACAGGCCGATGAGCACGCCGGTCAGTTTCTGCACCTCGGCGTCCGTGGTGGCGTTCTTGAGCGCCGTGGTCGTGCGGGCGATTTCCTCCTTCAACGCGATACGCCGGGCCGTCGCGTCGGTGGAGACGGACATAAAATTGTCCGTGGTCTTCTGCACGGCGGCGACCGGCAGATACGGCGCTTCGCGGCGAGTGACTGTCGCGCCATTCGGCGTGCTGAACGTCGTGCCGATGCTGCTGAACAGCCCGTTGGCGTCGTAGAGCATGGCTTCGCCCGCGTCCACCGCGCCTTCGAGCGCGGTCAGCGTCTGGCCAAGCTCCGTTTTGCGCAGGTCGGTGACGAGCGGCTGGACCGTCGTGAGGAGAACTGCCTTGGGATCACCAAACAGGCTTTCGTAATGTTTGAACTCGCTGAGCTGATCTTCGAGCGTTTGAATCTGTTGAACCTGATTTTGAATCATCTCGACGTATTTGGCGATTTCCTGCGCCGTGTTGATGACCGATTGAACAGTGTTGGCTGGGTCGTAAACGATCCATTGTGCGCGTGCCGAGGCGGCGATGCCGAACGTCACGAGCGCGAGTGCGATGAGTCTTTTCATGGTGTGCCTTTTGTTGTCGTTTGGTGGACGGCGGCGACACGCCGCCAATCACGCGAGAAGGTTTACCACCACGAACCGAAGCGAGGGTGTATGTGCTGCGCAAGATGCGGAGAAGTCCGAATCCTTGCCGAAGTGTGGCAATTTTCGCAGCCAGCGGATGGCCGCAGGTGTCCCAGAATCAACTTTCTCAGAAGTCAGGATTTAGCCACAATCTGTCCTGCTGATTCACATGTCGGAGCAAGACGCCAACGCCAAAGCAATTCGACTCGAAAGGGTGGATTTGGATTTTCGCTCAAAGCCCGAAGTGGCCGAGCGATTGGAGCGATTCTTATCTGAACACAAAGCCGAACTTGGATTTGAGGGTGAGCATGATTTGATCGCGGCATGGCTCGACCGCGTTTGGCCTGATGGCACAAAATGCGAAGCGATCGTTACCAAACTCGCGCCTAAAGAAGGAAAGCATAGCTGGCAGATTCGTCCCGCTTGGCAGGCAAATAATGACACCCCCGTAAAACCTGTTGCCGCAGGCAGTCAAGTCCCGGCGTTTGGAGTGCGCTTTTGGGATGGAAAACTCGAAGTGCGCTGGGTCGAACAAGTTCTTCATCGTCCGCCCGGAGTTTTCGATTATCGCTTGGAGGCACAGTTTAATCTGAATGTCTGGCGGGGAGGAATGACCGAAATTGATGCGGGCCTGCTGCTCGCTTTGCCTCATTACGCGCCCTCAGCCGAAAGCCGCTTTGCTCAATGGCAGACATATCTTAACTGGCGTGAAAAGGTCACGATTGACAACAGCCTGCACCGCTACGCTTATGCGGAGTGGAAGTATTGGAATGACAAGTCCGGCGTAAGTTTTTTTCTGCGTGATCGTCAACCGGTTGAATTACTGAAGTTGCGATTGCAGGGACAACAGTTGTTGGCCCTGCGCGAGGGCGAGGAGTTCGACCCGCTCAAAGCCAACGGGGATGAGGCCAGCGCACAACGAAGGGCAAAAGTGGCTGCCGCAGGTTCTTACCAGAAGGTGTCGCACCTGGAAGGTGGCGAACGCAGGCAAAAGGGCAGCGGGCGCTGGCAGATTCGCAAACACTACGCCGACTCTGGCAACCCAACTCCACACGCTGAAAAGCTGGCTGTTGAAGTGCGGCTATCCGAGGACCGGCGTCGGAAACAAGATTCGGCATCCGAGACAGATGTATTTCCGGACACTGGTGAGCTGATGGTGGATGTGTCGGGTGAACTCGCCTCTATCCGCGCCCAACGCGATGCAATTGAACGCTTGGAACAAGGGCGAGCAGTTAACCCAGGTGTCGCCGAGTGGATCTTCAACAGCCAGAAAGCGCGGCTGGCTGAGTCAGTTCCAGCGGCGGAGTCCAGCGATTCCCGCCTTAACCACGGACAACGGCAAGCGGTAACAAAAGCGCTGGCTGCTCCCGATGTGTTCTTTTTGCAAGGGCCGCCCGGCACTGGCAAAACAACCGTCATCGCGGAGCTTTGCCGACAGATGGTGAAGCAAGGCAAGCGAACGCTTATCACCTCTCAAGCAAACCTCGCCGTGGACAATGCCCTCGGAAGCCTTTACCCGAAGGACCGCCCCTCTCCCGAATTGCGACCTTTGCGTGAGTTGGATTCAAGACGCGAACTGGACATGGAAGATGCCTACAAGGTCTTCCTGCCGACCAAAATAGTCCCGCACTGGTTGAAGCAAGTTGCGGCTGCTTGCGAAGCCTCAGCAAAACAGACGCCTCAGCAAAATGAGAAATGGGCTTCGATTAAACGCGCGTGGGTGGACAGACTCCGCAAAGGCAATGCCGCCGACAACGGCGAGGAGATGCGCAAGCTCTACAAGCGACATGCCAACGTGATCGGGGCGACATGTAATCGGACGGGGCGGCGCGACTTCTACCAGTCCACTGAATTTGATCCGGCTTTTGAGTTGGTTGTGGTGGACGAGGTAAGTAAGGCCACGCCGCCTGAATTACTGATGCCGTTGCTGCTCGGTCGTCGTGCGGTTCTCGTTGGCGACCACCGCCAGTTGCCACCCGTCTTTCGTGGCGAGAGTTTCGAGGAGGCTGTTGCCAACGAAGAATTGAAAGCAGAGATGCTGGAGAATTTTGGCAAAATGGTTTCCGCCTCGCTGTTTGAGGAGCTGTTCCTCGGTGCGCCAGACGGCCTAAAGGAAACGCTGCGCGAACAATACCGGATGCACCCGCACATCATGCATGCGGTGAATCACTTTTATCCTGACAAACACGGCAAAGGCATACTCCTGGCGGGCGGCGGAGAGCAGGAACTACACAAGAAGAAGCAACATGGCTTGTCGGTCAGAGGCGCGAGTGATCGTCCGCTATTGAGCGGCGAGCATCGCGTTTTATGGCTGGATTCAACCCGAGGTGAAGACGGTCAAACGGTGACTGAAGGCGCTAAACGCGGAACTTCGCGTTGGAATCCTTTTGAGGTGGATTTGATTGAAGATTTCCTTCGCCACGTTGACGAATCGCTCGCCACTAATCCGACAGTTAAACATTCAAGGCTCGATGTAGGTGTTATCAGCTTCTATTTGGCGCAAACCAATGAATTGAGAGACCGCGTTGGATCAAGAGATGGAAATCGTTGGCAACATCTCGATGTGCAGGTCAATACGGTTGACCAATTTCAAGGGCGGGAATGTTCCGTAATCATTGTGTCCTTGGTCCGCACGGGCGAAGTCAGCGGTGAATTCATAAAAGACTATCGCCGTATCAACGTGGCATTTTCGCGAGCCAAGAATCTGCTGGTGATTGTTGGTAGCCGTAGTGCGTTCGAGGCGGCAGCCGTCCCCATCTGCCCGGTCGAAGGTGGTGAGGCAAACCCCAAGAAGGTCTATCAGGAAATTGCAAAATCTGTTGCCCAACGTGACGGCATCCGAACCGTCGCACATGTTTCCAAACGAATCCCGCAAAAGCCTGCGGCCCGTATTCCGGCCCGCGCACCCCAAACCAAACGCCCACCAATAGAAAAGCCAAGGAGACAAGGCAGAGGTCCGGTGGACGATATGGGACTGAAATTCGACTAAATGATTCTGCAAGTCACAGTCGAAGGTTCAGCCGTTGAGTTTAGGAGACTCAACAGCTTCGAGTGGGCGGTCTTGACCATGCTCAAGACATTCCCCGGCGATACTCCTTCCTTGGTCGAAACATCGACCCAACTAGCTATTGGCGAGCCCACATTTCTATCTGCTGCGTTGGACAATCTGCGTTTGATTGGAGCTGTGAAGGCCAAGAGCGACGAAATTGGGCAAAAAGACCTGAAGGACTTTGAGCTTACCGAACTTGGTCTGAAGGTGCTTGGTGAAGACGGTTGGGAAAACGGAAATGCCGAGCCATTTTCCGAGTCAATTCCCTTGGAGTGGCCTTCACTTCGCATCCATCAACATCACCACCGCGAGCAGCAGCGGCAGCAAAAGCAATCTCCCCCGCAGATTGATGAAGTTCAGACCAAGCTTGCCAAGGAAACCGTCGAGGCATGGCTTAACCCAAACGACAGCTCCCCGTGCTGGCGGGTGAAGGACTACTTCGTTGCCAACGTTGAGG
>DAOLDN010000102.1:0-9554 GCA_035327385.1 Verrucomicrobiota bacterium
CGCGTTGCGGCGGGTTTCTTCACGCGCTGTTTCAGGCGGTCGCCGAACTCATCTTTGTAGCAGCCGACGTGAGGAGGCTCTGAATTATTCTTGTTTTGAGCCTCGTTACCTCGGCTGCTACAGGAAAAGGCTGCGACTGCCGCGTCGCGAATCGGACGATAGCCCGTGCAGCGACAGAGATTGCCCGCAAGTTGTTCGTCCAGATCGTCGCCGGTTTTCAGGTCGTTGCGATAATATCCCTCGAACAGCGAGCAGATGAAGCCGGGCGTGCAGTAACCGCACTGCGAACCGAAACCGGTGGCCATTGTTTCCTGAACGGGATGCAGGCGTTCAATTTCAGATTTCGGGTTTCGGATGTCGGATTTACAGATCCCTTCCACGCTGACGATTTCGCGTCCCGCCATCAGGCAGACAGGCACGAGGCAACTGTTGATGGAGCGGTAGGTGGCTTTGCCTCTGGCATCGCGCTCGACGATTGCGACAGAACAAGCGCCGCAGTCGCCTTCCGCGCAACCTTCCTTCGCGCCGGTCAAACCAGTGGAGCGGAGATACTCGAGAAGCGTGGTGTTGGGAGAGACGCCTTCGATGCGAATCGAGCGGCCATTCAAAATAAATTCAAGCGGTCGGGCCATAATCTCCTCAGAACCTCTGCCACGGATTGTGACCGCGCAACGTCTGCCTAGTCAATTAATTCGTAGGCTGGCAGCGTGAGAAACTCGGCAAATTCCGCGCTCTTGGACATTTCCGTGAACATCTTCGCGGCCTGAGCATAATTTCCTGCTTTGAATCGTTCGCCACCGACTTCCTTTTCGATGCGTGCCATTTCCTGCGGCAACAGTTCGTCGTAAAGCTGAGTGGTGATCTTGCGGCCATCCGCCAGCGCGGCGTTGTGTTTGAGCCATTGCCAGATTTGCGCGCGGGAAATCTCTGCGGTGGCGGCGTCCTCCATCAGATTGTAAAGCGGCACGCAGCCGTTGCCGCCGAGCCATGCTTCGAGATATTGCACGCCGACGCGGATGTTCGCGCACAAACCGTCCTCTGTGATCGTGCCGGTCGGCACGCTCAGCAAATCCTTCGCCGTGACGTTCACGTCTTCGCGTTGTTTGGAAATCTGGTTTGGCGACGGCATGTGTTTGTCAAACGCCTTCAACGCCACGGGCACGAGACCGGGATGCGCCACCCATGTGCCATCGTGACCGTCGCTGGCTTCGCGTTCCTTGTCGGCGAGGACCTTCGCGAGCGCGGCTTCGTTCGCTGCCGCATCGTTCTTTATGGGAATTTGCGCCGCCATGCCGCCCATGGCATGAGCGCCGCGACGGTGACAAATCTTGATGACGTTCAGGCAATACGCCCGCATGAACGGCGACGTCATCGTCACCTGCGCGCGGTCGGGCAGGACGAAGTCCGGGCGATTGCGGAACTTTTTAATGAAGCTGAAAATGTAATCCCAGCGTCCGCAGTTCAGTCCGGCGGAATGTTCGCGCAGTTCGTAAAGAATTTCCTCGGCCTCGAACGTGGCGAGAATCGTTTCGATGAGAACCGTCGCGCGAATCGAGCCGCGCGGAATCTTCAGTGCGTCCTGCGCGAAATTGAAAGCGTCGTTCCAGAGGCGCGCTTCGAGATGGCTCTCCATCTTCGGCAGATAAAAATACGGCCCACTGCCGCGTTTGAGCAATTCGGCGGCGTTGTGGAAGAAATACAAGCCGAAGTCAAACAGGCTGCCGGGGATCGGTTTGCCGTCCACGAGCACATGTTTTTCCGGTAGATGCCAGCCGCGCGGACGCACCAGCAGCGTGGCGGTCTTTTCGTTGGGCTTGTATTGCTTGCCTTCCGGACTGGCGAAGGAAATGGTGCGGCGAACGGCGTCGCGCAAATTGATCTGGCCTTCGATGAGATTTTGCCACGTTGGCGATGTAGCGTCCTCGAAATCGGCCATGAAGACTTTCGCGCCGGAATTGAGCGCGTTGATGACCATCTTGCGATCCACCGGCCCGGTGATTTCCGTGCGACGATCCGCGAGGTCGGTAGGGATGGATGCGACGCGCCATGACCTGTCATCGCGAATTCCTTTTGTCGCTGCGAGAAAATCTGGCAGTGCGCCCGTATCGATGCCGCGTTGCCGTTCCTCGCGATAAGCGAGCAGTTTCTGGCGCGTCGGCTCGAATTCTCGCACAAGTCGCGCGACAAACTCCAACGCCTCGGGCGTGAGAATCTGTTGCATATCTGGAGTGACAGGCGCGCTGATTTCGACGCCTTGCGGAGGAGTGATTGTATTGCTCATGGAAAACAAAAATGCGACGCCCGATGGCGATTAAATCACCTTGCAACGATATCTGAGCAGGCTCGGGTGACGATTGCTGCGCCTGATCATCTCAAGCCTTTTTCAGAAGCTGTCCGTGATCGCCTTCCTGCAAACCTCGAAAGGACAAATCCTCGTCAAGATCGGGCCAGTGAAGTCCGTAGGGAGAAAGTTCAATATTGTTCAACTGCTGAGGCGTGCCTCGTGACAGTCGCGGGTTGTCTGCAACCGCAAAACGGAATTCGGTTCCGCTCTCCATGCGAACGACGATGAAACCGCTGACGTGCGTCGCGGACAGTGCTTTGTCAGCCAAAATATTCATGCCACTTCTCTATTATCATCTCCCGGCTTTCTTCCGCAAGGCTTTGTGCCTTTGCCAATTCTCGAACTTTGAGCCCCTGCGACTCGCGCAGTTCCACCTCGTTCTCGACGTTGAAGACTGCTTCGCCGCCGCCGTAGCGCACATGCACATGGATCGGCCGGTGGTCGTTGCTGTAGAAAAGAAATCTGTAACCGTCTTTGATGAGAATGGTGGGCACAGTCTGCCTTTCCTCACATCGGATCGCGATTCACGTCCTTGTAGTAGATGTAGGCGGCAGGCGCTTTGCCCATCGCGACAAACCATTGCGGGCAATACGGCGCCATCCAGATGACGTCACCCTCTTTTACCGGATGATAATCCTCTTCCAAACGGTAAACGCCCTGACCGCGCAACATCAACAGGCCGTGCTCCATGATATGCGTTTCAACGAACGGCAACGTCGCGCCCGGTTGATAGGTGAAAATGTTCACCGCCATGTCGAATGACGGATGATCCGGCAGCAGCACCTGCAAACGCGCGTCCTCGTTGCCGAGAAACGGCTGGCCTTTCACTTCGCGTTCGTGGCCGAGGATGGCGGCGGGTTTGTTGGCGCCTGTCATCGCTTCGTAACGCTTCTGGAAAATGAGCAGGCGCATGGACGCTCCGCCGCTCTTGATCTGAAGATCCGTTTCAGGCGGCAGATAGGCAAAACTGCCCGCCTCAATCCGATGCCGCCGTTCGTCCAGCACGATGCTACCCGCACCTTCGACGACGTAGATGAAATACTGGTTCACGCCCGTGTTGCCTTCGCCCGTGCCGTCCTTGTCCAGCGTGATGAACAATTGCGTGAAGCGCGCGCCCATCGCAGGCGAGATGTTCACGATGCTCACGGCGTTCTTCCAGCCGGGCAGGTTGCTCGGCACGAAACTGTCCGGTGTGAGCAGCGCGTAGCGCAATTTGAGTGTGGTGCGTGTGTGTCCAAACAGGTCGCTCATGGATTCGCCTTGTAGATGTTAAAATTCAATTCGCCGCGCGCGGCTTGACCAGACGGCCTTTCGTCGTTGAAACCATTTTGCCGCCTTTGAAAATCGTCTGTCCGCGCAGGATGGTCTGAACCATGCGCCCTGTCAACGTGCGGCCCACATACGGGCTGTGCGGATGACGGTAACGCAGACTTTGCTTCGTCACCTTGACCGTCTTGTTCAAATCCACCAGCGCGAAATCCGCGTCCGCTCCGACGGCGATGCGTCCCTTCTCCTGCGGCAACTGGAATCGCTCCGCGACGTTGAATGAAGTGAGCCTGGCGATTGTGGACAGCGCAAGCTTACGCGTAATGTGACCCTCGGCGATCAACAGCGGCAGTGTGTGCTGAACGCCGGAGATGCCGCCCCAGACCTCGAAGAAATCCGCGGACAACTTCATCTCGGGCGGTGCAGGCGAATGATCCGAGCCGATCGTGCTGACCTCGCCATTGGCGAGATAGCGCCACAAAACGTCCTGCGCGGACTTCGCTCGCAATGGCGGCGCGCACTTCGCCGTCGCGCCCAGCTTGAGGACGTCATCCTCCGTCAACACGAGATAGTGCGGGCAGGTTTCGCAGGTGACATTCACGCCTTGATTCTGCGCGCTGGCCACCAGCGCGACGCCCGCGCCGGAACTGACATGAACGACGTGCAACGCGCACTTCGTCTCGCCCGCCAGTTGGATCGCGCGATGGATGGCGTCCAGTTCCGCGTGGATCGGTCGCGATTCCAGATAATCGCGAACGGTCGTTTTGCCGGCGGCGATGGCTTCCTCGGCGAGGTGACTGGTGATGGCTTCGCTCTCGGCGTGAACCGCGACCAGTTTGCCGAGCTTTGCGGCGCGTTTCATTCCTTCCTTCAAAGTCGCGTCGTCCACGCAGCCGAAGTCCTCGATGCCGCTGTTCGACATGAACGCCTTGAACCCGATGACGCCGCGTTCGGCGAGCGCCTCCAGATGATCGAGATTCCACGGAACGATGCCGCCCCAGAGCGCAAAATCTGTAACAGATGTTTCACCGGCTACCACCAGTTTTGAGTCGAAACTGGCCGCGTCAATGGTGGGTGGCGACGCGTTCAGCGGCATGTCGAAAAACATCGTGCCGCCGCCCGCCGCCAATGCCTGTGAACCGGTTTCAATGCCCTCCCACTCAGCGCGGCCCGGGTCATTGAAGTGAACGTGCGAATCAATGAGGCCCGGAAATACATGCAGGCCCGTCGCGTTGATTTCCTTGCGGCCCTTGTCTTCGATGGCGGGTTGAATCTCGACGATGCGGCCTTCCGCGATGGCGATGTCAGCGACCGTTTGAGCGTCGTGTGTGACGACAGTTCCGCCGCGGATGATGACATCGGGTTTGCTCATCTGGATTCGGCTGCCAGTTTCAGGAAGTCGGCCATGACATTCAAGGCAACTCGCACGTCAGATTCCGACGCCAACTCCGCCGGATTATGGCTGATGCCGCCTTTACAACGCACGAACAGCATCGCCGCCGGGCAGATGGCGGCCATTGCCGCTGCATCGTGACCCGCGCCGCTGGTCAGCAACGGAGCTTCTTTTTGGTGACGCTTCGCGGCTTTTTCCAGCTGCAAGGTCAGGCGACGGTCGCAAACAACGGCGTTGGTTTGATGAACCACCTCAAATCGGGATGAGACGCCGCGTTCGGTTGCGATCTCGTCCGCTTGCCTTTTCAATTCCTCACAAGCGGTTCTACGTGTTGCGTCGTCAGGATGCCGGACATCGAGGCTCAATTTCGTTTCGCCCGGAATCACGTTGCTGGCGCCGGGCAGTGCTGCAATCTCACCCACAGTGGCCACAAGCCCTCCACGGTTCTGGCCCAGTGATTCGACAGCGAGAATGAATTCTGCAGCGGCGCACAACGCGTCTTTTCGCAGGTTCATCGGCACCGTGCCTGCATGTCCGGCTTCGCCAGTGAACGTGATCCGCGCGCGGGACTGTCCGGCAATGGCTGACACCACGCCCACGGCGAGGTTCTTGTTCTCCAACACCGGTCCTTGCTCGATGTGAACTTCCACATAACCAAGCAGCCGGCTGGCGTCGAGTTTGGCGCAGCCGATGGCGTCGGGGTTTCCGCCGAATTCGCGAATCGCATCGGCCATGCTTACGCCATTCTTGTCGGTGCGTTTCAAATCATCCGGGTTGAACGTTCCTGCAAGCGCTTTGCTGCCAAGGTAAGTGCTTTGGTAACGCACGCCTTCTTCGTCCGCAAAACCGACGACTTCAATCGCGAACGGTAGGCGCGTTTTCGTTTCATTCAATCGCTGGACGGCGGCAATGGCTACGAGCACGCCCAGCGGACCGTCAAACTTTCCGGCATCGCGAACGGTGTCGAGATGCGAGCCGAGCAGCAGAATCTTTCCGTCGGGTTGCGCGGCGGGATAATGGCCGATGAGATTGCCGATGGCATCGGTGCGCACGCTCATGCCGGCCTCGCGCATCCACGAGCCGACGAGATCGTTCGCCCTGCGCATGGCGGGCGATGCGAATGTGCGCGTGAGTTTGCCGGACTCCTCGCTGATTTGCGCCAGCGCATCAATGCGCTGCATGACGATCGTTGAAAGGTCGCTGTTCATGCGGAAGTCGCGAATGGGAATCACCAAGCACCAACATCCAAGCTCCAGAGAAACTTCAAGCTCCAAACATCAATCTGCCGCGCATTGGAGCTTGGTGATTGAACCTTGGAGCTTCTCTGGATGTTGGAGCTTGGAATTTGGTGCTTCATTTCAGCTTCCTCGATACGTCGAATAACTCCACGGCGAGCAGAGCAGGGGAACATGATAACTCGCGCCGGCATCGGCGATGCCGAATTGCACGGGCACTCTGTCGAGAAACCGCGTCTTGGGCAGCGTGGGCCAGCGTGCTGCAAAATAATCGCCGACGTAGAAAACGATTTCGTAATGGCCGGCCTTCATTTCTTCGGCAGACAACAACGGCGCGTCCGTGCGTCCATCGGTATTGGTCTTTGCGGACGTGACGAGCGTGCGATCTTCGCCGTCGAGTGACCACAATTCGATCTTCATTCCCTGCGCCGGGCAGCCGTGCGCGGTGTCCAGAACGTGCGTGCTGAGTTTGGCGGGCATAATCAGGCGACAATGTCGCTTAACCGCAAATAGGCGATTTTGCCGATCTCTTCAAGTGCTGTTTTGATTTCCTGTTCGGGCGAGTTTTGCAAACGGACCTTGAACCCGTTCAAAATGGCGTCCTTTTTGTTCAACCGCGCGCAGATGATGAACGGAAAACCGAACTTCTCCTTGTAGGCCGTGTTGTTCTTTTGGAACAACTCGATTTCCTGCGGTGTCAACTGATCCAACCCTGCGCTGGCCTGTTCGCCAGTGGATTCCTTGGTGAGCTGCCCGGCGAGCGCCAGCTTGCCGACGAGATCGGGATGCGCGCGGATAAGCGCCAGTTGCTGTTCCTCGTCTGCGTCAGCGACAGTCTGGCAAAGCGCACGATGCAATTCATCCACGCTCGCAAACGGCCGCTTGGACCATGTCGCCTCCGCAATCCACGGCGAATGTTCAAACACCGGGCCGATGATGCGGACGAATTCTTCGCAGGAGAAAGAGTTGAGTTGCTTGAGGATCATTTTCCGCGCGAGAAAGTAAAACATCTGCCGAAGGGCTGAAAGCCCGAAAGACGATAGCCCAGGGCAAAGCGAACGATGGGAGCGCCGCCCTGGGTGAACCGCCCAACAAGAATTCCAAGCCCTGTAAGGGCGAAAAATCTGCTGAGTGTCTTGACCTTGGTTGTTCTGATAAACGCTGGATCAATTCCTCAGATCGTCCTCAGAACAAGGTCTCGCCGTGGCCCGACCAAGCGTGGCAATGAATCCAAAATTCGTCTTTGCTCATGGCTCTTTCGCCCTTTCAGGGCTAGGGGTCTTTTTCGACGGTTAACCCAGGGCGGTGCCCTGGGCTATCGTCTGTCGGGCTTTCAGCCCTTCAGTATGGCTTCGCGTAAATTCGTGCAGTTCGCGTCAGCCATTCGACACCTCACCCTCAATTCCTCTCCCCGTTCGAGGCGGAGAGGGAGGATTGTTTGCGTTCTCTGCGTTCCTTTGCGGCAATTGAATCCGTGTCCATTCCGCCTTCATCTGATTTCGGCGGGACAGGCCGTGGCTAAGATTTGTTCTGAATCCACCTCAGCGTCTTCTCAGCCAGTTTGTCCATCGCGGTCACGCAAAGTTCGAGGTGTTCTTCTTTCGTGTCCTCGATCTTGTTGTGGCTGATGCCGTGGAGGCTTTGGACGAACATCATCACGGTCGGAATGCCGGCAAACGCGACTTCAGCAGCATCGTGCAACGGACCGCTCGGCAACCGATGCGATTTGCCACACGTCTCGCGGATGGATTCATCGCAGAGGTTGATTAGATCCGACTCGAACGGGCGCGGCGCAATCTGCCAGAGACGTTCCCAACTCACTTTCACGTTGCCTTCCCTGGCGAACTTTTCGCTGGCGGCTTTGGCTTCGGCAAGCATCGTCGCGAGTTTGGCGGCGTCGAGATGACGCTGATCGAGCGTGATGCGACATTCCTCGACAACGCTCGTGACGATGCCGGGCTTGGTCGTGCATGAACCGATGGTGCAAACGCCATTGCCGCTGCGCTCGGCAATCTTGTAAATCTCGGAACTCATCTTCGCGGCGGCGAGAAGGGCGTCTTTGCGGCGATCCATCGGCGTGCTGCCGGAATGTGCAGCCTGTCCGTGGAACGTGATGGCATGCCGTTCGACGCCAAACGTGCCGAGCACCGCACCAAGTGGTAAATCAAGGTCCAGCAACACCGGTCCTTGTTCGATGTGCAATTCCAGATACGCGGCGGCGTTCTTGAGTTCCTTGCCGCTGTCCTTCACGCGGTCGAAATCAATGCCGACTTCCTTCAATGCGTCGGGCAGTTTGATTCCTTGTTTGTCCACGAGACCGCGCGCTTCGTCCATGTCGAGATTGCCGGAACAGGCGGACGAGCCGAACAGGCTTTTGCCGAAACGCGCACCTTCCTCGTCGGCCCAATCCACGACGCGCACTGTGACGGGCGGCTTGCCGTTGTATTGCGCGTTGATACGGCGCAGCACTTCCACGCCTGCCATGACGTTGAGGCAGCCATCGAGCCAGCCGCCGTTCGGCACGGAATCAATATGCCCGCCGATGAGCAGTTCCTTTTCGGATGCGCCTTGCAGGGTGAACCACGTGTTGCCTGCGGCGTCATTGTGGATTTCGATCGGCAGGCCTTTGACTTTCTCGCGCAGCCATTCGCGCGCTTTGAGCCAGGTTTTGGTGAACGCGACGCGCTGCGCGCCGTTTTCGTCGCCGGTCAGTGCGCGGAGTTCCTTGAGTTCAGTGACGGTTCGTTTGGGATTCAGCAGCGTGCTCATGGCGTGAAGGCAGAATTTGATTTTCCTGCTTCCATTTTAGAAGTCGAGGGCTAGACTCCAAGCACGAATAGAAAAAATTAGACGCGCACAGGGCGCGGAAGAATTTTATGCCAATCAGTCCACGACTCGGACCGGAAGCAGCGGCGGCCAACATGGCCGACCACAAACCGCGCTACACCCCGCAGGAAGCACTCCTCGAAGCCAATCGCTGCATCTTCTGTTTCGACGCGCCGTGTATCCAGGCGTGCCCGACGGGGATTGATATCCCGTCGTTCATCAAGAAGATCGCCAACGGCAATCCCACCGGCGCGGCGCGAACCATCCTCACGGCCAATGTGCTTGGCGCGAGTTGCGCGCGAGTCTGTCCGACGCAGGTGTTGTGCGAAGGCGCGTGTGTGGTGCTCGATCGTGAAAAGGACGCTGTGAAAATCGGGCGGCTGCAACGCTACGCCACCGATTACGTCGCCGAAAACAAGATCTCCGTGCTCAAAACGCCTGCGAAGAAAAGCGGTAAACGCATCGCCATCATCGGCGGTGGCCCGGCGGG
>DAOLDN010000103.1:0-9506 GCA_035327385.1 Verrucomicrobiota bacterium
GGGCCGTTCACCGCGATAGAGCGTGATGGAAACGTGTTCGTTGCGGCGGATGCAGTCCTTGATCGCCTCGACGCTTTTCTCGCAGTGCAAAACCGTCTTCCACGAGAACACGTGCTTGGGCTTGTGGAAATCGCTGTTGGCAAGAAACGGGAGACGCCGCAGGCTGACGGGCGTGAAGAGATTGTTGCGATTGGCGATTTCCCAAGCGTCAATCACCGGCGCAAATTTGTCCTGGTTTTCCCACAGATACAGTGTGTCCTTTGCCCATTCGGATTTCATCAGGTGCGGATGCGCCGCCACCGCCAGCCCGCCCTGCTGATGGATGCGGGCGATGGTTTCCATCAAATCCAATCGCGGACTGATGGGCGTTTTCAAATCCACGCCGAGCAGGTGCGCGGACGATTTTTTTGTTGGACCGTCCTTGTTGAACTCCAGTCCAGTGAGCACCAGCATGCCGTAACGCCGCCATGCGCGGCGCGCCTCGCGTTCGATGACCTCGAAATATTCCTCCACCTGGTCGTAGCTCAACGTGTAGGGCGTCAACCGCGACAGCTTGCCGATCAATCGCCGCGAATCCGCCCAATGGTCCGTGATGCAGATGCAATCGAATCCCCTCGACCCGTAAAAATCCACCACGTCCGGCACGCTGAGTTTGCCGTCGGAATAATTCGTGTGGATGTGAAAATCGCACAACAACGCCAGTGGCACGCGACGTGAAATCCTTGCGGAAACAATCTTCCCCGACGCAACCGGATCAACAACGGCTTCGGAGCCGCGAACCAAACAATCGCCGCCGTTGAGCTTCGGCAGTTTTTCCGGTCGAGAACAATTGTCGGCGCGGTCGCACTCCTCAAGAATCATCTCCGCCACTCGCAACGCGGCATCGGGCTGGCTGAAACCTTCAAAGTTGCTGCGCCAGCGCGTCCACAATCCGTTTTCATCCGCCGCCAGCCTTTCCACCCAGCGCGCGACGTCCTTCTTGCCGTCGGCAATCACTCCGATTCCCTGCTCCTCGATCAATCTTGCGTTGCCCTCTTCCGTTCCGGGAATGATCTGGTTGACGATCATCGGACAGCGGGCGGCGATGGCTTCCTGCACGAACGCTCCGCCGGCCTTGCCGATGACGACGTGGCTGGTCATCAGCAGTTCGGGCATGCGATTGGTCCAGCCGAGCAGATGCAAACGGCCTGCGTGGTCGCGGGCGCGTCTGGCCAGTTTTTCCTTCAATTCAGAATAGCGCCCCACGGTGACGGTGAGTTCCACGTCCGGGATTTCCAGCAACCGGTCAATCGCCTTGCCGCATTTCTTCTTGCCGGTGTTGATGACGTAAAGAACGCGGAACGAATGGCCGGCGACCGGACTTTTGGGAACGTTCGGCGGCGGTGTGGCAAACACCGGGCTGACGGGAAATCCGAGCGGCGCGATGAGGTCGTTCTCCACACCCGCCTTGCGCAGCGCGTCCGCCGTGGGCTCGTCGCACACCACGAACTTGTCCGCCGGAGCGCGATACCAGAGTGAATTGACCGAGCGCGCGTCCGTAACAATCGTCACGAACCGGAACGGCCTTTCGCAATGGTCGCGGTAAAGTCCATGCACCAGTTGCCCGTAGGCGGGATAAGTGCTGACGATGCAATCGGGATGAATTTCCTCCACGAGTTGCGCCAGATTTTGATGGAGTTTCGCCAGGCCGCGCCCATCCGCCAGCCACGGCGATTTGTCCACGAGTTTGAAGAAGCCCGACCAGAGCCTCGGCGCGTAACGCACCGCGCCCAAGTAGGCTTTTTTGGCGATTTGATTGAGTTTCTTGTAGCTGCGGTCGTAAAGGTCCGCGACCGTCACCTCGACATCCGGCGACGTAAGTTCCAGCGCGTCGCGCACGTTTCGCGCGGCGGCGTTGTGGCCGTCCCCAAATCCGGCCGTCAAGATAAGCACCTTTTTCACGAGATCGTTGGCGGCAGTGTCGTTTCTGATTGTGACAACCGAATGTCGAACCGGCGAAGACAGCGTGACATTGTGAACAACGTCTTGCGTTTCCTCGCGCTTCCACGCATAAGGCCCGTCCGGAAAACCGGACGGGCCATGTCTTGTGATTCAGAGGGAATCGTCGCGGGTGCGGTTACTTCTTGCCATTGCCGTTGCCCAGCGCCACAGCCATGGTCTTGAAGAACACGTCGGTGTTGTCCATCACGCCCGTGAACAGTTCCGCGCCGCGACCAAACGCGGACACGGGAATGTCCGAGGCTGTGTGGACGGCGCTGCTACCGTCCACCTGGCCAGTGACGAAATAGTTGCCGGCGACGTCACGGCTGACAGGCCCGCTGGGATACGTATTGAGGGGCGCCGCGTTGTTGAACGGCTGTTGGCTGTCGCGCAACGGGAGCGGGTTGGTGAGCCAGTCCTCGTAACGGTCGGCGTTGCCGGCGTAACCGATGAGCATCTTGCGGTCGGGATCGGTGCTGACCGGATAACCGTCGGCGGCGATCTCATAGACGGGGAATCCGGCGGCCTCGTAGATGCCCACGACGCCGTTGCGCAATCCGCCGGGAGCGGTGCCCAGTCCGGCCGCTGCGCGTGTCTTGAGTTGTTCATTGCTGACGAGAGATGCGCCGATGATGTTGACGCCCGCACATTCGTGGTCGGCGGTGACGATGACCAGCGTGTCCGGATTGCGTTCGGCGAACTTCTTCGCCACGGCAATGGCTTTGTCAAACTCGACGGTGTCAAGAATCCAACGCTCCGTGTCCATGTTATGCGCCTGCTTGTCAATCGAGGCCGCTTCAACCATCAGTGTGAATCCCTTGCGGTTCTTGGAAAGGACCTTCAACGCCTTGTCGGTCATCTCGTCCAACATGGGCTGATCCGGGAATCCATAGTCGTCCACCACGGACGACACACCGCGACGCTTGTCAATCTTGTCCTTGGCGACGTTCATGTTCGAGAACGAGAACAAGCCCAGCAGCTTGTCCGTGCTGTAAGGAGTGGAATCCATCGTCGTCTTGTCCGGGGCGTATTGGAATCCGGCGGACATGAAGTCGGAGATCAGGTTTCGGGACGGGTCCAAAGTGCCGGCGGGAACGCCCCAGCCGGTCGCCAGTTCATTGGGCAACACATAATCATTGGCTGTGGCGCGTTGCGAACCCGCGACGCCCGTCGGCAGGAACCATTTGCGTCCGCCGCCCATCAAGACTCGCAATCCGCCCTTGCTAACGGCCTCGTCGAGGTATTGGTCGCAGATGCCTGTGCCCGCGCCGCGATTGGCCGTGTGCGTGCCGAACGAGCCTGGCGTGGCGTCAAACACGTCGGACGTGGTCACGATGCCCAGCGTGCGACCCTCCGTTCGCCAGAGGTATTCGCCGATGAGTTCCACGCGGGGATTGTCAAAGACGTCGGTGGTGTCGTCGGGGAAAACGCCCTGTTGATTGTTGTTGGCCTTGTTGCCGTTGGCGTAACAGGCCGCTCCGGGCGAGGAGTCCGTGACTATCGAGTTCAACGAATGGGTGATGACCAGGCCCGTGTAAGGAAACGTGTCCATCGCCAGAGGAGCGTTGGCCTTGCCGAGTTGCGCGCCGTTGATCATCAAACGCGCCGCCGTGCGATGCGCGATGCCCATGCCGTCACCGATCATGATGACGATGTTTTTTGCGGTGCGACCGTTGCCGCATTTGCCGTCGAGGTCTTCGATCTCAAAGTTGCCCTCCGCGACGACGGTCTGGCCGTCGGATTGTTTGGCAACGACCTTCAACTTGTGAACGCCGGCCCTCTTGTGCGAATAGGCGCGCGTGGTGAAAACAGTCGTGTTGGCGGGAAGTCCGGCGACGGTGGCGGGCGTGGAACTGACGGCCGCGTTGACGAGCTTGCCATTCACGTAAAACTTCGCCTCGACGATGGTCTGGCCGGCGTCCGGCTGAACTGTGGCCTGCAAATCGAACCGTTGATCCGGCAGGAAGCGTGCGACGATGGGCGGGTTGGGATCGTTGAATGTGAACAGGGCGCTGGGCGGCGTGAGGCGCGACACCACGGGAGCGGCGTCAGCCAGACTCGCGGCGGCCAGCAGCGCCGCCGTGATGCCGGCGGCTTTCATGCCCCGGTGTTGATTGCGTTTTGTTTTCTTCATGGGTTGACCTTTCTTAGTTGTGGATTATTGGAATCACCGAACCGGCGGACAAAAATCGTTTGCCGCCAAAATCGAATCAATGAACGTGGCCTGTGTGTGAATCGTCGCCGCGAAGTTTCCGGTTCCCGGCGGTGGCGGACAGTGCAGCTTGCACGGCCTTTTGCTGTTCGGCAGTGGGCGGATCCAGTTGCAGACGCACCAGCGACACGCGCCCGTCCGCCTCGGCGCGGTTGCCCACGCTCAACGTTCCCGTCAACAGCAACACTCCGGGAGTGAACGGCACTTCCGCGGGCGATTCCGGCGCGGTGAACACATGCACGGTGGACGCCGGCAGTTCATCGGCAAAACCGTATTCGTGCTCGTGAAGGATCACCGGCACGGGCGACAGCAGGAAACAGCGGTCCACGGTCACCGACTGACGCACCATGTAGCCCGCCAATCGCACGCGTTTGCCGTCCAGCGAACGCAACTTGTCGGTGAATTCGAGGCCATGCGGACCGACGGGATTGACGAAGAATTCTCCAAACCGGAGTTCTGTGACGCCCTCCGGCAACGGCGGAAAGCCGTTCACGGCGTTGGTGACGGCAGCCGCTGATTCTGCGTGCTCACAGGATGAGGCCGTTGCGGACGCGGCATCCGTTGCGGATGCGGGGGTACGGGGAATGGCAACGTGCTGGGCGCGGGCGGTTGCAGCGTTGCTTGAGGCGGTCTGACATGCGTCGTCCGCAATGGCCGGGCTGCCGGTCAGGAGAATACCGGACAGCAAAACGTGGAGGATTTCTTGTTTCACGATGGCGACGTTGTTTCGCATAACGGCGCAAGTTGTATCCGCGCTTCGTTACGGAAAAAGTGCGTCGAGGCAACAAGCGTCCGACGATGCTGTTTCGGAATTCAGACGAATTTGTTTCGGAATGGAAAAACGCTGAATGAATCAACAAACCGGATCTTCGGAACTGGGCGCATATCAAAATGTGGCAGGGGAAGAATGATAACAATCGCCTGACTTCGCGGGCATCTTAATCACACCCGGCTTCAGCCGGGTGTTTCCGTCGGTCGTGAGTCAAAAACCGCTTCAGCGGTTTGTCCGATGCAGATAAACGGCTGAAGCGGTTGAAAACGCTCGGCGACATTTTACACCCGGCTGAAGCCGGGTGCCAATCGGAGCAGTGGAATGGCGCTCAATTTTTGATATGCGCCCAACGCACAGTCCCGCCGCAGCACTGCCTTGCCTCCAAAGTCCGCTTCGTTTAGCATTCCGCGTGCGCCGAAAAAACAATCCGGCGCAATTCACCATGGCACTGCTCAACGACAATTATTTCAAACTCAAAGCGGGTTATCTCTTTCCTGAAATCAGCCGGCGCGTGAAGGCGTTCTGTGAAGCCAATCCCGAGGCCGCCAAACGGCTCATCCGTTGCGGCATCGGCGACGTGACCGAACCGTTGCCTCCGGCGGTCATCGCCGCGATGCACAAGGCCGTTGACGAAATGGCCTCGCGCGACACATTCAAAGGCTACGGCCCGGAGCAGGGCTACGAATGGCTGCGCTCCGCCATCGCAAAGAACGATTATCGTGATCGAGGACTCGACGTTGCCGACGACGAAATCTTCGTCAGCGACGGCTCGAAGTGCGATTGCGGCAACATCCTCGACATCCTGGGCGGCAGAAACAAGATTGCCATCAGCGATCCGGTGTATCCCGTGTACGTGGACACGAACGTCATGGCCGGCCACACCGGCGAGGCGAATGAAGCCGGCGCTTACGCCAAACTCATTTACCTGCCTTGCAGGCCGTCCAACGGGTTCATTCCCGAACCGCCGAAGAAACACGCGGACGTGATCTACCTCTGTTCGCCCAATAATCCGACCGGTGCCGCCGCCACACGCGAGCAATTGGAAGCATGGGTCAAATACGCCCTGGAAAACAAATCGCTGATCCTTTTTGATGCCGCATACGAAGCTTACATCAGCGACCCGGCGCTGCCTCATTCCATCTACGAAATTCCCGGCGCACGCGACTGCGCCATCGAGTTCCGCAGTTTCTCAAAGAACGGCGGATTCACCGGCACTCGCTGTGCGTTCACGGTCGTTCCCAAATCTCTCAGCGCGTTCACAAAGGGCGGCGAGGCAAAGCCGTTGCACCCGCTCTGGTTGCGCCGCATGACGACGAAGTTCAACGGCGTCAGCTATATCATCCAGCGCGCGGCGGAAGCGTTGTATTCGGACGAAGGCAAACAACAGGTGCGCGCGCTCATTGAACATTACATGGGCAACGCCGAGGTGCTTCGCAAGGGCGCGAAGAAGGCCGGCCTGAAAGTGTTCGGCGGCGAAAACGCTCCTTACATCTGGGTGCGCACGCCCAAAGGCGTCACAAGCTGGCAGGCGTTCGACAGGATTCTGGGCGAAGCCAACGTTGTCATCACGCCCGGCTCTGGCTTTGGTTCCAAGGGCGAAGGCTATTTCCGCATCAGCGCGTTCAACAGCCGCGCCAATGCCGAGGAAGTCGCCCACCGGTTGCAGGAATTGAAGTGGTGATTGGCAAACCTCCAGCCACCACTCTTCAAACTCCAGAGAAACCCCGCCCCCAAACCGGCTGCCACCGACGGCTGTCAGGTTTGGGGAGTGTTTTTCGCATCCCCGTCGGCACAAACGCTCGCGTTTCAACCCATACGCGATGGGAATTTGATTTGGCATGATTATGCTTTCCTGCTTGAATCGGTCGTAGTCAAAAGCCAACACCGCGTTCCGACGCACATGAAAAATCGCCTGCAATTCCGCGATTTCATCGCCTTGCCGGGCGCATTGTTGCTCTCGATGTTTTCGCTCGCCGCCCAGAATGACACTTCCTTCAACGCCCGATTCGATCCCAACGTTCGTTCGATTCTCGTCCAGCCCGGCGGCAAGATTATCAGAGGCGGGGACAGTCGCCTGGGCCGGTTGAATCCGGACGGTTCGATTGACGGTGGATTCGATCCCGGCACCGACGGCCAGATCAACGCCGGAGCGGCGCTCACGAACGGGCAGTTTCTGGTGGGTGGCAGCTTCACCACCGTTGGCGGATTGGCCCGGACCATTCTCGCCCGGCTGACAGGCAGCGGCGGCGTGGATGCAGCGTTCACCAATGCCGCCAATGCGGACGTATTCGCGATGGCCGTGCAAGCCGACGGCAAAGTCATCATCGGCGGCGCGTTCACCAACCTCGCCGGCCAGTCGCGCAATTACATCGGACGGCTCAATGCCGACGGTTCACTCGACACCACTTTCAATCCGAACGCAGGCGGCATAGTGCGAGCGGTTGCGGTGCAGCCGGATGGACAGATCCTGGTGGGAGGCGCTTTCGTCTCGATGGGCGGACAACCCGTGAACCACCTCTGTCGCCTGAACACGAACGGCACATTGGAGGCAGGCTTTGCTCCGACTCCAAACAGTGACGTTCACGCCATTGCTGTCCAGGCGGACGGCAAGATCATCATCGGCGGACTGTTTTGGGCGGTGGAAGATCAGGCGCATGAGAGTCTGGCGCGGCTGAACAGCAACGGCACGCTCGATGGCAGTTTCAACGGCAGTTTGCGGCCGGGTTACCTCGGCGACACGGACACGATCGCGATTCAGGCTGACGGGAAAATCATTGCCGGCGGCAAGGCCATTGGCTGGTTTGGCTATCCTTACTTCGGTCGTTTCAATCCGGACGGCACCGTGGACAGCAACTTTGTCGTCAACGTTCCTTCCGGCGTCCATTCCATCGCCGTGCAACGCGACGGCAAAATCCTGCGCGCCACCGTGGACGATCTGTCGCGATTGACGAACTCTCCCGCGACCGAATCGCTGGTCAACGTAGCCACCAACATTTCATGGCTGCGCGGCGGCAGCGCGCCGGAAGTCTGGCGCACCACGTTTGAAAGCTCCACCAACATGACCAATTGGGTCTTTCTCGGCGCGGGCACGCGCATCGCCGGCGGCTGGTCAATCAACGGCATTTCAATCTCCCTCAACGCCTACGTCCGGGCACGAGGTTTCGTGGCCGCTGGATTCGGCAACGCGTCATCGTGGTTCGTGGAGGCCTATGCGGGAAAGCCCGTGATTTTGAATCCGCCGAACAGCCGCACGAACAGCGCAGGCAGCACCGCCACGTTCACCGTGCTGGCCGACGGTTCGCCAACGCTGACGTATCGCTGGCGCAAAAACGGGGTGAATCTCACCAACATCGGCAACGTCTCCGGCGCAACCAATGCCACGCTCACTTTGAGCAACGTTCTAAAGGCGGACGCCGCGTCCTATTTGGTCGTCGTCAGCAACAACCTCGGAGCGATCACCAGCGCAGTGGCCGGCCTCACTGTGATTGATCCATTCATCGTCACGCCACCCGCAGACCAATACGTCAACGCTGGCGACAACGCGCAGTTCAGCGTCACCGCCACAGGCACGCCGCCGTTGACATTTCAATGGCAGCTCAACGGCCTGCCGCTTGAAGGTCAAACCAACACCGCATGCACGCTGACCAACGTTCAAGGCGCTGATGCCGGCAGCCTGGTTCGTGTCGTCGTGACAAACAGTTCCGGCTCGGTGACAAGTTCCGTCGCGCTGCTCACAGTCAACGCAGCCACGGTGGACGCCTTAGACCCATCACCCAATTACGAAGTGGATTCCGTCGTCGTGCAGCCGGACGGGAAAATTCTGATGGCCGGAAATTTCTCGCTCGTCGGCAGTCAGCTTCAAGTTGGGATTGCGCGACTGAACGACGACGGCACGCTGGACACGAATTTCACCGCCGGTCTCAATGGGATTCCCTTCTCTCCCGCGTTGCAGGAGTTGGCGCTGCAAACCGATGGAAGAATTCTTCTCGCAGGCAGCATCTCCTACGTAAACAGCACTGTGCGCGAGCGCATCGGCAGATTGAACCCCGACGGCAGCCTCGATACTGGGTTCAATCCCGGCGCGAGCGCAGAGATCTTCGCCGCCACGACGCTGCCGGACGGAAAACTTCTCTTTGCCGGCAGCTTTACAAACCTGGCCGGACAATTTTGCAGCCGCATTGGCCGGCTTAACGGTGACGGCTCGCTCGATACGAATTTCACCTCGACCGCAGATGGAACGATCTACGCCATCGCGCTCCAACCGGACGGCAAAGTGGTTGTCGGTGGCAGTTTCACGACGCTCGGCGGCCAGTCGCGCACCAACCTCGGTCGGTTCGACACGAATGGCGCGGTGGATTTGATGTTCGCTCCGGATGCGATAGGCACCGTGAAAACCCTCGCCTTGCTGACGAACGGCAACATCGCAGTCGGAGGCGATTTCACGGCACTCGCCGGGCAATCGCGAACCAATCTCGGCAGACTCGAAACTAACGGTGTTTTGGACGTCGGCTTCAATCCCGCGCCCAACGGCCCTGTGGAAAC
>DAOLDN010000104.1:0-9504 GCA_035327385.1 Verrucomicrobiota bacterium
GCATGCGAAGATGGGCAGCGTCAATGCGGTGCTGGCGTGGGGACACGCGCGCGTCATCGAAAATCTCATGGGCCAGCGGCATCGGATGAATCCCCCGCCCTTGCGCGCCATCAGCGATCAATTCGCGGCGAGCAAGAACGTCGTGCAAAAAGCATTGATGAGCATGGGCCGTGAACTGGAACTGGTGCAAAGGCACAAGGCGGAAGAGGACGTTGCCGTGGCCGCGGCTTCAATCCTGGCGCGCGACGAATTCGTGAAACGACTTGCGGCGCTGGGGAAGAGTTACGGCGTGGAATTGCCGAAAGGCGCGGGCACAAACGTGGACGTGCTGGCGAAGGAATTTGTAGAAAAGCACGGAGCCGACGAACTGGCAAGAATCGCCAAGATGCATTTTCGCACGGCGCTACGTGCGCAGGGGTTGCCTGAACCACCCAAGACGGAGTGGCGCAAATAGAACGGTTACCGAATCTTCGGAACTCGAAACCCACCCCCGCCCCCTCCCTGGAGGGGAACTACGAGTGCGCACGTCCGTGGCGGTGTTCCCCTCCTGGGAGGGGTCAGGGGTGGGTACGTCCATCGGAATATCCTCAAGCAGATTCTGTGCGTCGTTCCAGCCAGCGCACGCCAGCTTTTCAGCCGAAAAATAGAGCGCCGCAACTCCTGGGAATTGCGGCGCCCTTGTTGGGTGCTTTCGTTATTCGTCGCCAATTACTCCTGAACGACGAAGAACGAGGGTGATGTGCCGGGTGCGGGGAAGGTCAGATCAAAGTTGCCGCTGCCGTCAAAGTTGCCAGAGGTGTAGATGGACCATGTGCCCACCGGCGCCGAGACGGATGAAGAGATCAGCACGTTGAACGAACCGTTCGCAGTGCCGCCCGTGCCGATGATGCGCAGGTCGGAGCCGCTCCGGCTGATGCTGCTGATGTTCAACACAGGAACGACGGCCGAGCCGACATAGAGCGTGCCGCTGACGGTCATTTGCGAGTCATCCCAGCCAAAACCCGTCACAGGCGTCGTTGCCGGCGTGATGCTGCCGAACGCGCCGCTGTAGCTGTTCGCGCCGAACAACAGGAAATTGTCGCCGTTGTTCAACGTGCCCGGCAGGTTCGGGAGGCTCAATGTGCCGCCGTAATTGACCGTGGCCAGGCCGCTCGCGATCTGGGTCGTGCCTTCACCAACAATCGTGCCACCGCCGTTGATCGTGATGGCTCCGGACGGGCTGGCCGTGCCGACGATTTGATTCCCATCGCAATCCAGCGTGCCGTCCACCGTCACGGTGTCGGTGGTGCCGAGATATGCGTTGCCGAGTTTAATGTTGCCACCGGTCACAGTCACCGTAACGCCGGACTGAATCTTCCAGTTGATCGGACAGCCGAGGACCGCACCGGAATGGCCGATGTCGCCAGTAAAGTTGAGTGTTTGCGGCGTACCGGTGTTGTCAAAGATGATGTTGACCTCATTGCCCGACAAAGTGCTCGCGTTTCCTGTGCGGCTGTCCAGCGTGGCACCGCCGTTGATGGTGAAGTTTCCGCTCACCGTCAGGTTCAGGACCGTGCCGTTTGCACTGCCGCCGCTGAGTGTGATGTAACCCTGCTGGGCAACAAAATCGCCGCCCACGTTCAGGTTGCAGGTGATGCCGGAGCCAAGGAAGCGGACTGAATTGGCCACATCACCCGAACCGCTCATCGTCAGATTGCGCCGCACGGTCGTCAGTTGCCCCCCGAGATTCACGGCCCCGGACGATGTCTTGCTCCAGGTGAAGTCATAGTAATTCTGGTTCAAGTTGGCCGGTGTGCCGTTACCGCCCGCCTGAACTTCGCAGATTGACCCGTCCGCCCAAGTCGCGATCGGGATGCGAATGGTGTCGCTGGAACGCGCCCAGACAAACTGGCCGCCGTTTGCGATTGTGATGCCTGCCGCGCCAAGTGCATTGGTGACATAGCTGCCAGCCACATCGGCCACACGGAGCGTTCCGAGGACATTGCAATCCACAGCGTCCGGCCCGTCGGCAATGGTAAGAATTCCACCACCAGCCTCCAGAGTCGCACCCGCTTCCACGGTGACCTGATCTGCGGTGACATTTGCCGTGACCGTGATGGGATTGCCGGAGCGGATGGTGATGGTCGAGTTTGCGGAACTGGGGGTGGAGCCGGCGGGAGACCAATTATTGCCGTCAGTGGACTGTTCCCAACTACCGGTGCTGTTCCAGTTGCCTCCGCCGTTAGCGCTGCGGAATTGAACGATGCTCAAGTCCTGAACGGAAACCGTGGCCACACCTGAAACGGACGTGTAAGAAACGTCGTCGCAGGAGTTGCTAACCACACAGCGATATTGCTTGCCGTTGTCCGACAGGAAAAGCGCGGGCGTCGTGTAATTCGGAGAATCGGTCGCGCCACTGGCGGGATCCCAATTGTTGCCATCGGTGCTTTCCTGCCAGAAATGCGTACGGGACGACCCAGTAGCGGTGATCGAGAAATTCGCGGTGTCGCCCACGTTGACGTTGACAGAACTGGGTGTGGCACCGCTGGTGACTTGAACTGGATTACATGTGCCCCCGGGAGTCACCGATGCCCAGGTCTGACCTATGCGCAATTCGTCGATGTACTGCACTGACGGATCGGAAACCAGGCCGGCGATAAACAGGGCTTCGAGCGAGGTCTGATCCGAACCGTTGGTGATCGAAAGCGTGGGCGCGGGAACGCTGCCTTCGTCCGCCCCGAAATCCCCCGTGCTGGGGTCAAGCCAGAGAGCCACCTGATCGGCGTTGCCCGCAACGGGCGACCATTGATAGCGCAACACCGCAAAGTAGGTTTGTCCGGCATTGAGTGCGGGTGTGGCGCCGGCGGCGGGTGTGCCACTGTTTTTGCTGATCTGCAACTGGTCCGACGAGTTGATGAAGACGCCGGCGTGAGGTGTTCCACCGCTGGTGCTGTTTCGCAAATACATCAGCGTCTTGTTACCGGAACTCGTGTTCTGCCGCTGGATGAGGAATGAGACGTAAACGGAGGGATTGCCAGCACCCAAAACCTGTTGGGTGAACACCACACCGCGGTTGCGGGAGGTGCCGGTGCTCGACTGCAATCCAATACCGCTCGATTCGGCGAGGCCGGAGTATGAAAGAGCAGCACCCGTCCGGTTGGTCGCCCCACCCGCGCCTACGCCATTGCCCACGGTCCAAACCGCGCTGCCGCCGCCCGTGCCTCCAAGCGCGGTACCGTCTGTGTAATTGAATGGTTCGTAGAACGGCAACGTCTGTTGCGCGTGGAGGTCTTGCAGGAAACACCCGCAGGCTGCGGCGATTATCGATGCGCAGGAAATCATCCGGCGACTGAACATGTTGATGAGGATTTGGTTTGCGGCTTTCATTGTTGATGTGGCATTCGGTTTGTACGACGAGGGTTTGTTACAGGGGCGGGGAGGAAATCTTGATTGTGTTACTGACGTGTGAGGTCAGGACGCGACTGACAGCATGGCAGTTGAATGCGCATATACGGCTTGTGGCTTATGGCGGCAATCCTACCCTCGTCCGTCCGCCTGTCACCTGCCACTTTCTGCACATCTCAATGAAAAATGCGCACGATATACGCACATCCACACAAGGCCCGCACGAGGAATGCGGTGCGAACGCTGAAGGCGATTCTTGACTGTCTCTTCGTGGCATTTATGATTCCCAAATCTTTGGGCCTTATCACAATTCGAAATCGGACCATGACTAAAATTCAAAACATTCAGGCGCGCGAAATCCTTGATTCGCGCGGTAATCCAACCGTTGAAGTGGACGTCACTTTGAACTGCGGCACGGTGGGGCGCGCGGCAGTGCCCTCGGGCGCGAGCACCGGCGAACACGAAGCCGTGGAACTCCGCGACGGAGTCAAGAACCGCTACCTCGGCAAGGGCGTTCAAAAAGCCGTCGCCAATGTGAACACCAAAATCGCCAAAGCATTGCACGGTGTGGATTCATTGGATCAACTCACAGTTGACGGCATCATGCTGAAGCTTGATGGCACAGAAACCAAATCCAAGCTCGGCGCCAACGCCATTCTCGCCGTCTCGCTCGCCAACGCACAGGCGGCTGCAAAGTGCCTCGGACAACCTTTGTTCAAATACATCGGCGGCCCGAACGCGAAAGTGCTTCCTGTCCCCATGGCCAACGTCATCAACGGCGGCGCGCACTCCGACGCCCCGATTGATTTCCAGGAATTCATGATCATGCCGCACGGCCTGCCGACATTCAGCGAAGGTCTGCGCGCCATCACGGAAATCTTCCACTCGCTTAAAGGCGTGTTGAAGAAGCGTGGCCTCAGCACCGCCGTCGGCGACGAAGGTGGCTTCGCCCCGAAACTCGACAGCGTGGAAGACGCGCTGGATTCCATGTCGCTGGCCGTGAAGAACGCCGGCTACAAACTCGGCAAACAGATCTTCTTCGCGCTGGATGTCGCGGCGTCCGAGTTTTACAACCACGATGGCACGTACACATTCAAGAAATCCACCGGCAAGACCATCAGCGGCGTTCAACTCGTGGACTTCTACGCCAAGCTCGTCGCCAAATATCCCATCGTCAGCATCGAAGACGGTTGCGCCGAAGGCGACTGGAAGCACTGGAAACTGCTCACCGACAAGATCGGCGACAAGGTCCAGCTCGTCGGCGACGATCTGTTCGTCACCAACGTCAAGTTCCTCAAGAAGGGAATTGATACCGGCACAGCCAACTCCATTCTCGTGAAGGTGAACCAGATCGGCTCGCTCACCGAGACACTGGACGCCGTTGAACTCGCCCAGACCAACAGCTACACAGCCGTCCTCTCGCATCGCTCCGGCGAAACCGAAGACGCCACCATCGCCGACATCGCCGTGGCCACGAACTGCGGCCAGATCAAGACCGGCTCACTCAGCCGCTCGGATCGGTTGGCGAAATACAATCAACTGCTGCGCATCGAACAGTTGCTCGGCAAGAACGCCGTTTACGCCGGCAGAAATGCGTTGCCCAAAGCACGCCGATAATAAGGCAAGGTCGGTGCGGCGAAGAATCAAGTCCCGAAAGCCAGGCCACTGGCTTTCGGGATTATGTTTTGAGGTCGGGTCTTGCCGGCAGGACACCAGACACGCACAGCGCCATCGGAAAGAGGCTTCAAGAATGATCGTGACGCCAGTCGTCTCGCGATCATCGTCAAGACCGCCTATTGATTTTGATAAATCCTTGCAACCTCGACCAAGAGGCTTTCCAACTCCTGATAATATTCGTCCTCGCCCATGCTCTTCTTGCGCGAGACGAGTTCGCTCAGTTTTTTCTCCAGTTCGTCGCGCCGTGCGCGAGCTTCCGCTGAGAGTTCCTGTTCCGCATCACTTCGCACGAGGCTCAACTGATTCGCGCGCACGCCGTCCACGGATTTGCCATTGGCAGCCGACTTGACGGCGCGCACGCCGCGAAACCAATCAGCGGGTGTGCCGAGCGCGTCGCCGTTGTCGTCCAACAAAGGGTGCTCGGTCGCGAGCCGTCCAGCCTCCTCGTAAAACAACGCCACTTGCCGCGAGGCAAACAGGTAAGCTTCCAACAACGAAGTCTGGCCATCCTTGTCCAAATCCGCCGCAGGATCGGCAACCGCCTTTGCGAAATATCCGCCGAATCGTGTTGCGTTGACTTCATAACCGCTGCGGGTCGCAGTAATGATGACCCGCCCCGGCGCGGACAACGCGTTGATGAACGGACCGCTCGCCGACGCGCAATCAATCACCGCCATCGGACGTTTACATAATTTCAACAAGGCGGCCAGATCGTCAGCGGAAATATCCGGGCCGCGTAGATTGAACTTCGCGGCCCGACCGTCGAACGTGCCGTGGCCGATGAACACCAACCACAATTCGCCATCTGGTTTTGCGACTTCGTTCGTCAGTGCGCCGAGCAATCGCGCCCGATCATGTTCGGGATTCTCTTTGTCCTCGCCGATGACGACGGTTTGCAATCCGCCTTTCGCGGCAGCCTCTTTCCAGAGACCGGCCCATGCGGTGAATTGTTCCGCGTATTCAGGTTCGCCCGACGCGCCGATGACCAGAACAAGCGAGCGCTGCTCATTTGTTTGTGCCGGTGACGATGCGTGAAACAGACAAGCCGCAAAGCCGGCGAAAAGAATCGCCTCACATTTCCTCTTCAAACACCGCAGGTCGCGTGATGAATTTGCGGCGCTGTTCGAATGTTCTTTCCTCGTCCTCACGGCAATCCTTTCCAACGGCGAATTCCCCACTCCGCCACAAAGCAGGCCAGCACAAACAAAAGAACCAGCGGCTTGTGCCACAATGGAATCGTTGATGTTTCCGTGATCGGCGCGTGCCGCCCGGGCAGACTGCGCACAAACTTTTCCAGATTCTCCAGCGGAACAAGTTCTCCCCCGGTCCGCTTCGCGATGGTTTCCAACAAAGCACGATTCGGTTGCAGCGAACGAAATTCCGCCGCAGCACGGTCGGAAGCCCAGCCCGTTGCCGCGCGCCCCGCGATTTTGCCGTCCGCCTGTGTGACCACGGCTTCCACTGCATAAGCTCCTGAATCGCGCGCGATGTAAGTCGCCTCGTACGTTCCCGGATTTGCGGCGGACGGTTCCGCCGTGAACTGAACGAAACTCATGTTTGGCGCGGCGTTCGTGACTGCCCCGCTTTCCGATGCCGTTGATTTGATCTGTCGAATCGTCAATCGAACCTTGGCGTTGTCCAATGGCTTGAAATCTTCGTCGCGGGCTTTCACCGTCAACCGGACTTCAGCCGTGTCGCCTGTGGGTGACGGCTCGGCGGTCACAGCGATCCTTGGCGGCACGTCCGACACAAGCCAGCGCACGAGCTGCCGCCAGCTTTTGGCCAGATCCGCCTGCATCGCTTCATCCCTCATTCCCCAACGCCACAGATCACCGATCATCAACGCAGCAGAGCGGCCCAGCCCGAATCGTTGAGCCACGAGCGCGGGATACGTTTTGTCCGTGGGATCGGAAACCGATGCCAGCACGCTTGCGCCCGGTTTGATGTCGCGGGTTGGATTGAACACTTCAAACGGCGGCACGGACTCCAACCGTTCCTTCTCCTCGGCTTCCGTGGCGCGCAACCGCGTCCAAGGTTGCAACCAGCCTTCACGCGTGAGCGCCAGCTTCCACATCGTCGGCAACGCCGCGTCCGTCGCCCGATCCACATAAACGGGAAGCATCGCCGCAACCGGTGTCCCCGCGTAGTTTCCTTCACGAAACGACTCCGCGCCGCCCAGCATGAGAAAACCTCCGCCGCGCTCTGAAACAAATCGCTGCAGGAGCGCCATCTGGTCGTGTGAAAAAAACTCCGCCTCCAGATTGCCGACGATCACCGCCTGATACTTGAACAGCTCCTCCGCTGTCCTGGGAAAGCCTCCGCGCAGTTCAAATTCATCCTTTGTGTTCAACCGGATCAACACTGGCTGGTCGTAACGCGCCGCTTCCTCGCCCTTGTTTTCAAACCCGCGAAACAACGGATTGCTCGACTCCCCGGGAAGACCTTTGAACTCAAACTTCGGTTCGCGTCGCGCCACACGTATCAGTGAAACCATCCGCACCTGCGTGTCGTCCTGGATCGCCCGATTGAGAAACTTGTGCTCCCAATTCGGCCTGCCAGCCACATACAAGACCCGAAACGGCTCCTGCCCGCGATCCACCACGAGCATCCGGCGGTTGTTGACAAGCGTCGCCTCGCGTGTCGGTGCGTCCGCATTCCCCGATTCCTCGCGCGCCCGCGTTTCCAATTCGTAAAAGTGCAACCCGGCACCATCCGGCTGAATCTGAAATCTGAAATTCAAATCGGCTTCCGCGTCCGTCGCTCGCTGTGACAACTGAACCACGGTGTTCGACGTTCCCGAAACCAGCAAACCCATCGCGTCCGGTTGATTCGTTTCAACGCTGGTTCTGGCCGTCGCGACTTCCGTCAGCCGCGCCACGATTTCCCTGCCCGCAAACCCGCGCGCATCCACTCCTGCCTGAATCGTCACCGGCGCGTTCTCGAACGCCGTCTGGCTCACGCCGATCCGGTTCAAGGAGATGTCCGTCAGATTTTCGCCCTTGCCGAGGACGACCGGATAAATCGGCGGACAACCCGCGAGCGATGGTAATTCCGCGCCGATGTCCGTCGCATTGCCGTCCGTGAACAACAACACTCCCGCCACCGGCTGTCCACGCCAGCGTTCGACGGCGTCGTTCAGTGCACCACCGAGCGCCGATGCGCGGCCATCGAATGTCAGCCCGCCGAAATCGCGCACGCCCTGCAGTCGCGAATCGAACGTGTAATTCCGCACTTGAAAATTTTCCTCCAACGCGGTGCGCCAGTCCCCGGCATCAATCGTGAGGGCTTTGAACAAAACCTCGCCGCGCGACCGCGACTCACTGGCATCCTTGATTTCCAGACTCTGACTGTTGTCGGCGATCACAGCAAAAACATTCGCGCCGGGCGTTGCCCGCTGGCTGACCCAGAGCGGCTCCAAAAGAATCAGCGCCAGCAACAGGATGCCGGCGAGTTTCAGCAATCCGCAGCCGGTTCGCACCCAACGTTCCGTCACGCTGCGATGCCCCGCCCACACCAACGCCGCCGCCAGCGCAATGATTGCGGCGACCACGGGCAGCAGCCACGCCTGACCGGAAAATACAATCGTCGCGATTCCGGTCACTTCGCGCTCCCCAGTTGTTCATAATACTTCCGCACGAGGTCGGAGTAGTTTTCCGGCACTGGATCGCGGTCGAGCGGAACGAGGCTGTCCGACTTCTCCATGCGCGCCAGCTCCTCCTGAACCCAGACACGGACCTGTGACAATGGTGCGAGGATTTGTTTCTGGATCGCGACATTGTCAGGCACGAGCCCCCGATCCCGAAAACCCGCGCGCATCACACCCATCCGTTCACGCACCGTCGCGAGTTCGTTTCGCAAATCCTGCGAATTCAACGTCTGCTCCACGTCACGAAGCCGGTCCGACCAGTTCACATATTCGTTCCCGGTGATCGGTCTGCCGGCGTTTCGATTCGCATTGTTCTGGCCCAACTGTTGAACGAACTCCCGCAAGCTGTCCGCGTTGCCGCCACCATTCGCGTTGCCATTGTTTTGAACCTGACCGCCTGGCTGACGTCCGGGCGATCTTGCGGATTGGTTGGCATTACCATCGCCCAGTTGCTGACGACCGTCGCCGCGGTCGCCCTGTTCTCCAGCGTTCGCCTGTTCACCACGATTCTCGCCTTGTCCCGCAGTCGAAGGATTTCCTTCACGGTTTTGTTGATCCTGTGAATTGTCAGCCGCGGATCGGGATTCGTTCCCAGCAGAATCGTCGTCCGCCCGGGCCGTTGCATTGGTGCGTGATTCTCTGGAATCACCGCCTGCGGAGGTAACAGCGTTCGTTCCATCACCGGCCAATTCGCGTTCCACCTGCCGCGCGAGGTCGTCCAATTCCCTTTGCGCGAAACGCAGTGCCTCGGTTTCGCTGCCCAGCACGCTCTCGGCAGCGCGTTCGATGCTGCGCGT
>DAOLDN010000105.1:0-9487 GCA_035327385.1 Verrucomicrobiota bacterium
AGCGGAGCGGCTGCGTTGATCTGGGCAAGGACCGCTTCTGTGATGTCGTTTTCCGGGCTGGCGAACAGCACCACGGGCGTGGCGTTCATGGAATCGGCAGAGATGTCAATCACCAGGGAGTAACCGGCGGATTTGGCGCGGCCGTTCACGACGGTGCGGATTTCGTCAATGATGTTGTTACGCATCCGGCGATTCTGATCCTCAAGGGTGATGCGGGCCTGTCGCTCGAACTGGACGAGGTTTTCCTCAGTGGTCCTGAGTTCGCGCAGCTTTGTTTCGGCCTCGGCCTTGCGTTTCTCGCGGATCTCGGTGGACAGCGCCTGGTCATTGGCTTCGGCGAGGAGTTTGCGGTAGTCGTCGTTGATCTTTTTTGCCTCCTCGCGCATGGCAGTGCCCTCGGCGGCAAGGTCGTTGCCGCGTTCCTTCAGCGCCTTTTGCGCCAGTTCGGTCTTGTAGTATTTGTCAAAGAGTTTGCGCAGGTCCACGGTGGCCACGCGCGTCTGTGCCCAGGACGTGGCGGCTCCGAGCAGGAACAGGGTCAGGAAAACAGGAATGATTTTCAGTGCCGGTTTTTTCATGGGTTTCGAGGGTATCAAATGTGCCGTGTTCGCCAATATGAAATCTTGGATGCCGGATTTGTGGTTTTGTTCAAGATCGCTTGTCGCGCATGTTCAGGTTCTCAGACATCGTGGGTTGTGTATTGTTCAGTCTGAAATGCAGCGGTCTGGGAATCAACGGTCAGAAGTCACGTGTGTAACCCACGCCAAACTGGAATTTCGGGTTGCCGCTGCTGAATTCGTCGTGGTCCAGCGGAATGGCGTAATCCAGACGCAACGGACCGATGGGCAGGTTCAGTCGCAATCCCACGCCCCAGTCCGAACTGAAATCGCTCATGGAATACTCGTAGGAATCGCTTTTCACGCTGCCTATGTCATAAAACACCGCAAAGCGAACGCTGACGCCGCCCTCCACTGTGAAGACGGGAACGCTGTACTCGGCCGAGCCGAACCAGTAGGTGTCACCGCCCACGGGCTCGTCGTAATAGCCCGTTTCGGGCGGCGGACGACGATCGCGCGGGCTGACATCGCGGTAGTTGAACCCTCGCAGATTGTAGAGTCCGCCCAGGTAATAGCGTTCATAAAAGGGCACATCGTTGCCCCCCATGCCGTCGGCGACTCCGGTGCGTCCGACCAGTTCAATCACGTGCCCCTTGAAATAGGGGCGGAAATACCAGGCGGTTTTGAGTTCCAGTTTGTAAAACTCCTGGTCACCGCCCAACGGGCCGCCGACAACTTCCGCGAGCAGTTCGGTGCGTTGTCCGCCGTCGGGCAACTGGGTGCTGTTGCGCGTGTCATAGGCCAGGGACAAACCGAGTTTCGATTGAATGGAACTGCCCGCCTGCTCGGAAATGGACGGCGGCGTGTTGGTTTGCGCGGAGGCGGAATTGTCGAGGTCAATGTCCACGTTCTCGATCGTGTAGGACACGCTCCCGATGAGAAAATCGCTCCACAAGGCGCGCGTGAGACTGGTCTTGAGGCCGAGCCGCGACTCTGTGTAAAGGTCGTCCTGGCTTTGAAAGTCAAGGTCGCGATAGTAAGCCTCGACGCCCAGCGCGAGTTTCCTGCCCAAAAACCAGGGCTCCACAAACGTGACGATGTAATCCTGGCGTTCAGTTCCAAGCTGCACGCGCACACGGAACTTCTGACCGCCGCCCGTAAATGTCGGCGGTTTGAACAGGTCGAAGTTGCCCTGGCTGACTTCGGCAAAACCGACGATCGAGTCCACGGAACTGAATCCCGCGCCGATCGAAAAATTGCCGGTGTTCTTTTCCTCGACACCGACAATGAGATTCTTGCGGTTCGGCACTTCGGTCGGGTCGGGCCTCAAATCCACCTTGCTGAAGTAATTTAATCCCTCGAGACGGCGCTGGCTGATTTTGACTCGCACCATGTCGAAGGGTTCGCCAGGTGAGATCGCCAGCTCGCGACGGATGACCTTGTCCTTGGTCTTGGTGTTGCCGCGGATTTCAATTTTTTCGACGTAGGACTTTTCCCCCTGCTTGACCTGATAGTCGAGGTCCATTGTGCCGGTGTCGGTGTTGGGAACACGTTTGACACGAAGGTTGCCGGTGGAGGGTGTGACGTCAATGTACCCGCGTGCGCCATAGAAATCCTCCACCTGGGTGACGTCCCTGGAAAGCTGGTTTGGCGCAAAGACCGCCCCGGGTTTCAGTTTGAATTTTTCCCCGACGATGTTGGTGGGGAACATTTCGGCCCCCGAAAACGAAACCGTGCCGACTTTATATTCATTGCCCTCGAAGACGTAGATTTTAAGGGTCATCGTCTTCTCGGTCGGGTGGTCGAACACGACGTCCTTGATTTGAAAATCAATGTATCCGTTGTTGCGGTAGAACTGGGCGAGCGCCTCGCGGTCGTCCTCGAATTGTTCTTCCTTGAACTTGCCGCGTCCGGTCAGCCAGCTCCACCAGGCCTTCTGTTTGGTTTTGATCTGCTTTCGGAGCTTACGCTGAGTGAACGCTTCAGCCCCCACGAATTCGATGCTCTCAATCTTGATCTTTTTGCCTTCCTGAATTTCAAACGTTGCGGTGCCCCGCCCGTTGACTTCGTCAATGTTGATGACGTACTTGACCTGTGTGCCGGGATAGCCTGTTTTTTCGTACGACTCACGAATGGTCTGCGAGTCGGTGAAGAGTTTCCGTTCGTCCAGAGGTTCGCCCACCTTGGAACTGATCTTTTTAAGCAACTTGGTGTCGCTGTATTTTTTGTTGCCCTCGAATTTAAGGCTCGTCAGTCGCGGCTTACCCTGCAACACGTAGGTCAGATCCATGGTGTCGTCGGGTTTTGGCGTGGCTACGATGCGGATATTGTAGAAGAAACCCGTGGCGTAGAGATTGCGAACGTCGTCGTCCACGGCTGCCGGCAGATAAACGTCGCCGGTTCTGACGCGGATGTTGGCCCGGATCAACGCCTCGCTCGCGGCGGGAGGGCCGACGTGTTTGATCTCCACGATACCCACCTTGACGGCGGTGATCTGCGCGGGAGCGGAAATAATCAGGCCAAACAGTAACGCGAGAAGGAGCGCAGACAGCCGGAAACCCAAAATCGTCCGGTCATTCCCCAGGCACATCTTCGCTGCTGACTTTGGCTGCGCTTTCAAATCGAGTGTATGATTTCAAAAAGGTCAAATGCACGTCCCCGGTCGGACCGTTGCGCTGCTTGGCGATGAGCAAATTCACCGCAAGACCGTCCTGCTGTTCTTCCAATGCCGGTGTTTCGTCGTCGTCACCGGAGGCCGGCTTGTAGAGCAACGCCACCAGATCGGCGTCCTGCTCGATCGCGCCGGACTCGCGAAGGTCGGACAAACGCGGCTTGCGGCTCTTGTCCTTCTCCAGTTCGCGGTTCAACTGGCTCAACACGATGACCGGAACGTTCAATTCCTTCGCCAGCGACTTGATGCCGCTGGAAATGTCGGCGATCTCCTGCTGCCGGTTTTCCTGCGATCGCCGCGCAGTAGAATGGAGCAGTTGCAGGTAGTCAATCACGAAAAGCTTGATGCCATGCTGCTGCCACATGCGTCGGGCCCTGGCGCGCAACTGCAAAATCGAAAGTCCGGGTGTGTCGTCAATGAACAGCGGCGCATTGCTCAACTTGCCGGCCGAGTTCGTCAGCTTCGGAAAGTCGTGCTCGCTCATGAACCCCTCGCGGATGTTGCGCAGGTTGACCCGTGCGTTGGAGCACAACACGCGCAGCACCAACGACTCCGCTGTCATTTCCAGGCTGAACACACCCACCGGCAGCTTGTGTTCCAACACGGCGTGCTCGGCGATGTTCATCGCCAGCGAGGTTTTGCCCATCGAAGGCCGCGCGGCAACAACGATCATTTCGCCGCCGTGCAAACCGTCCGTCATCTTGTCCAGGTCCATGAAACCCGTGGGCACGCCACCGATGGTTCCCTGACGGCTGAAATAGTTCTCAACGATGCCGATGGCCGATTGTACGAGCACCTTCACCGGCTTTGAACCCGACTGCTCTCGCGACTCGTTGATCTGGAGGACTTCTTTCTCCACCTCATCCAGCAACGTTTCCACATCGCCCTCGTAATCATAGACCCGCCCCACAACGTCCGTGCAGGTGTGGATCATTTTCCGGAGAAAATATTTCTCCAGGACTATGTCCAGATAATACTCCAGGTTCGCGGCGCTCGGCACCGCGTCCTGAAGCGACGAAAGATACGCGATGCCGCCGACCTGATCGAGCAATTGCTTGTCCTTGAGTCGCTGCTGAAGCGTGATGATATCAATCGCTTCCCGGCTGTCATACATGTCGGCAATGGCGCCGTAAATGGTCTGATGCCGCAAATCGTAAAAGATCTCCGCGCCCGCCTTGAGTTTCTCGATGCACTGGCCCATGCAATCGTTGGGAGAGAGCAGCACGCAACCCAGAACACCCGCCTCCGCCTCCGCTGAATGTGGCGGCAGACGGTCTGACTTCAAAGCCTCGGTCGTGGCGGCACGGCGACGACGGGTCTTCTTCAAATCAGGGGCGGCCCCGGCTGCATCGGAAACGGAATCAATCATGGAACGAGCAGAAACGATTTTGGACTCTCACGCAAACAAAAGTCCTCAACAGAGTATTCACTGTCACATGTTAGTAACTTGTCGAAAGCGCGGGTTATGCGAATTAACCGGCGTTTTCAATCAGCCTCGCCGAAATCTCCAGCATCCTTTCAATCGGCAACCGGGCGCGTTTGAGGATTTCCGGCGGCAGTTCGACGCGCGGCGCGAGGTTCTTCATACACGCCAGCACCTTCTCAAGCGTGTTCATCTTCATGAATTTGCACTCGCTGCAACGGCAGTTGTCCGTGGGCAGCTTCATCGCGTCGAACGTCGGCGCACAGATGAATTCCTTGCCCGGACATTCCTTTTGCATCCGATGGATGATGCCCGACTCGGTCACGATCACGAATTGCTTTGAAGGGTTGTCGCGGCAATAGGTGATCATCTTCTCGGTCGAACAAACTGCATCCGCCAGATCGCGCACCTCGCGCAGGCTTTCGGGATGAACAACCACTTTCGCCTCAGGATACATCTCGCGCATCCGCAGCAGACTGTCGCGGCGAAACTCGACGTGCGCGTAACAATTACCCTTCCACAACGTCATCTTGCGTCCTGTCTGTTCCATGACCCACGCGCCGAGGTTTTCGTCCGGAACGAAAAGCAGATCTTTGTCTTTCGGCGCAGCGTTCACGATCTTCACCGCGTTGCCGCTGGTGCAGATCACGTCGCTCAACGCCTTCACCGCCGCGCTGCAATTGATGTAGGTGACGGTATAGAAATTGGGATTCGTGTCCTGCAACGCCTTGAGCTTCGGAGCGGGACAGCTTTCCTCAAGCGAACAACCGGCGTCCTTGTCCGGCAGCACAACGATCTTGTCCGGGTTCAAAATCTTCGCCGTCTCCGCCATGAAATGCACACCACAGAACACAATCACGTCTGCCGGAGTCTTTGCAGCCTGTTGCGCCAGTCCCAGTGAATCGCCAACGTAATCGGCCACGTCCTGGATTTCCGGCACTTGATAATTGTGCGCCAGAATCACGGCGTTGAGTTGCTTTTTGAGCGCGAAGATTTCACGCGCCAGCGGTTCGGCTTGAGCACTGGGCATTGGTTTCCGAAGTTGGAATCGGTCCACGCCCGGCAATTGGATGTCAGCGACATTACTCACAATGAAACGTTATCGCCCCGCAGCACCGCCGTCAATCGGAGCGCGGACGGCTCGTCCGCGAGTTTCAGGCGATGGAATCACGCGGGCGAGCCGCCCGCGCTCCCATTTCCCCTGCCCGTGCGATACAGCACCGCAGCGATCACCGCGAACGGCAGCAGCGCCAGCAGATCGGAGTATGGCCCGTTGAAAAACGGGTTGTTCGACGTCGCCCAGTTCGTGATGGCGGCGTCCACGTCACCCAGCGCACCCGCCATGAACGCGATGACGATACCCGCTATCGCGCCGCCCGCTATGTAACCACTCGCCAACAATACGCCCGGACTACGGTCGCTCTCGGCGGCGAGCTGGTGTTCGTCCAGCTTCTGTTCCCCCGCACGACGGCGCAAACCACGGTCAATGAGCCAGCGCAGCATGCCACCGACAAAAATCGGCGCGGATGATGAAATCGGAAGATACACTCCCACGGCAAACACCAGCGACGACACACCGCACAATTCCAGCACCACGGCAATCATCACGCCGAACAGCACCAAGGCCCACGGCAGCTCACGGTCAAGAATGCCCTTGATGATGTAACTCATCAACGTGGCCTTGGGCGCGTCGAACTTCCGCACCTCCGAACCGTCCGGCAGTTTCGTGTGCGTTCCGTTGATGCCAGGGTCCACAAACCACACCGGAGCGCCGTTGTCGTCCACGAGATATTTGCCGGGCTGCCCGCCGGCGGCATCCGTTTTGTGCCAGACGCGATATTCGTTGGCGTCCGCGACCGCCTGCCGGCCTCGTATCCTTTCTCTCGCGTCGAATGACGCGTTCGCCGGAGCGTGCATTCCGGGAGCAACCTCGCCCGCAGGCACATAAACGGTACCGGTCTGGTTCAAACCAATCAATATCGGTCCGAGTACCAGCGCACTCACAGCCGCGCCAACAAGAATCGCAATCTGCTGAAACTTCGGAGTCGCTCCAACCAGAAATCCCGTTTTCAAATCCTGCGAAGTCGTGCCGCCGTTGGAAGCCGCGATGCAAACGATGCCGCCCACGGACAACGCCGTGACGTAATACGCGCCGCCCGTCCAGCCCAGCACCAGAAAGATGAGGCACGTCAACAACAGCGTCGCCACCGTCATGCCGGAAACCGGATTGGAGGACGAGCCAATCTCGCCCGTCAGCCGCGACGACACGGTGACGAACAGGAAACCGAACGCAACAATGAGCACAGCGCCCAGAAGATTCATGTGAAGCGAAGGCGCGGCGAATATCATCCCGATGAGAACCAGGATTCCCACTCCGACGAACTTCATTGAAAGGTCGCGTTCCGTTCGCGTGACGGCGACGTGCGCGGCTGCGGACTTTTGAAAATCGGTCAGCCCGGCCTTGATCCCATGCAGGATCGTCGGCAGCGAACGGACCATGCTGATGATCCCACCCATCGCCACCGCTCCGGCTCCGATGTAAAGAATATACGCGCCGCGAATGTCATTGTGCGACATGGCCGAGATTGGTTTCGTTCCCGGCGCCAGCACGTCATCCAGTCCTTCGCCAAAGAATTTGATCAATGGAATCAGCAGCAGATAACTCAGCGCGCCGCCGGCCAGCATGATGGATGCAATGCGAGGCCCAATGATGTAACCCACGCCCAGCAATTCCGGCGACACCTCCACGGACACCGAGCCGGATTTGAGCGGAACGCCGAACACTTTTTGAGGAACGTCCTTCCACAATTTGAACGCAGACATCAGCGTCTTGTAGGCAAGTCCAATGGCGAAACCTGTGAAGATGGTGGAGGCATTGATCAATGGAGCGCCGGTCTCCGACGCGGCATGTTTCGTCGCTGCTGCACCTTCGATCCGGGTCGGAGACCGGCGCTCTGATTGGGAAGCCGCACGCGACTCTTCATCCGCACCAGCTTTCAACACGGCGGCGCACGCCGTTCCCTCGGGATATTTCAAAGTCTCGTGTTGCTGGACGATCAACGCGCGACGGAGCGGAATCATCATCAGGATTCCCAACAATCCACCCAGCACCGCAACGAGCATCACGCGGCTGATTTCCAGATCGAAACCGAGGATGAGGATCGCCGGCATCGTGACGCCGAGGCCGAACGCGATGGATTCCCCCGCCGATCCCGCCGTCTGCACGATGTTGTTTTCGAGAATGGTTGCGTCGCGCCCGCCCGCCTTGGACCAGAGCCGGAACAACGTCAACGAAACCACCGCCACGGGAATTGACGCGCTCACCGTCATGCCGACCTTAAGCACGAGATACAACGAGGACGCGCCAAAGAGCATGCCCAGCACTGCGCCTGTGACGAGGGCGCGCGGAGTGAACTCACGCAACGCTGCGGAAGCGGGAATATACGGCTGAACTGCTGCTTGTCCGCTGGTGGCGCTGGTTGTATCGCGAGCCATGTCGCGCAAACGCTAGTGCGAAACCGCCGGCGTTATCAAACCCGAAATCCGACGTTCTCCTTGGATGTTGGACTCTGGACGACGAATCTGTTCACGACTTGCTTCGCGGCGCTGAAACCGTAGCCTTTGCCTCGAAATGAGCGAGGTCATCGTCATCGGCCATCGAAATCCAGACACGGACGCCATTTGTTCCGCCATCGGTTACGCGGAATTCAAACGCCGCACCGGCATGCCTGAAGCGGTTGCGGCGCGCTGCGGCGACACCAACGACCGCATTGACTTCGTCCTCGACACGTTCGGCGTGCCCGCGCCGAAATTCATCGCCGACGTTTCGCCAAAAGTCCGCGACGTGATGCAGGAGGAAGTGCTGGGCGTGACGCCGGACGCCACCGCCGCTGCCGCACTTGCGCTGATGGACCAGCACAACATCCGCATCCTGCCGGTGCTCGACAACGATCTCCACTGCCGCGGGCTGCTTTCCTTGTTCAAATTGAGCAAGTTTCTTTTCCCCACCAACAGCCATGCCACGGATTCGCGCCGCGTCCTGTCATCCCTCGACACCCTGGCACGGACGCTGGAGGGAAGAATACTCGTCGGCAAAGACACGCACGTTGAGGAGGAACTGGTGTTGATGATCGGCGCGATGGCAGTGGAAACATTCACCCAACGCCTGCATCAATACCCGGTGAGATCGCTGGCCGTCGTCGTGGGCGACCGCGTGGACATCCAGCAGACCGCCATCCGCGCGGGAGTCCGAGTGTTGATTGTGACGGGCGGACTCGTTGTGAGTGATGAATTCATGGCGGCCGCAAAGTCGGCAAACGTCGCCGTCATCTCCTGTCCTCACGACACGGCGACGACCTCGGCATTGTCTCGCGCGTCGGTCGCGGTGCGCCACATGCTCAACGAACAATACCTGAGCCTGCGGGAGGATGCGGTGTTGTCCGCCGTTCGCGGGCCCGCGACGGCGTCTGGCTACGCTGCGTTCCCGGTCGTCAATGGCGAGGGACGCACCGTCGGCATCCTCTCCAAGAGCGACTTTCTAAAAACGGTTCAACGGCGTTTGATTCTAGTGGACCACAATGAACTGAGCCAGGCCGTGCAGGGCGCGGACCAGGTGGAGATCGTCGAGATCATTGACCATCACCGCATCGGCTCGCTGACGACGCGCCAGCCGATCTTGTTCCGTAATGAACCCGTGGGATCCACCAGCACCATCGTGGCGGACTGTTTTTTCAGGCACGCGGTGGAATTGCCCAAACCCGTCGCCGGGCTGCTGCTGGCGGGACTGGTTTCGGACACGTTGAACCTGACCTCGCCGACCACCACCGCGCGCGACGC
>DAOLDN010000106.1:0-9484 GCA_035327385.1 Verrucomicrobiota bacterium
TTCCGCGGTTCGTCGTGCGCTGGATGAAGCCCGGCAACGCAGTTACCGCGAAAGCGTCGAGGAAAAGATCCGGGAACAGGCGGCGCTTCTGGACAAGGCTTCGGATGCCATCATCGTGCTCGACATGTCCGAAACAGTGGTGTTCTGGAACAGTGGCGCGGAACGGGTTTACGGCTGGAGCAGCCAGGAGGCTTTGAGCCTTAATGCCGAACAGTTGCTTGCCACACAGGAAGTGGATGTGCTCGCCGAGGCGAAAAAGTTTGTCATTGAGCATGGCGAATGGATGGGGCAGTGCTACCAACGCACCAAGGATGGGCGAAGAATCATGGTTGCCAGCCGTTGGACGCTCCTGCGCGACGCGGCAGGCAAACCCAAGGCCAGGCTGATCATCAACACGGACATCACCGAGTTTAAGAGGCTTGAGGCGCAATTACTCCGGGCGCATCCCCTGGAAAGCATCGGCGCCCTGGCTGGCGGCATCGCTCACGACCTGAACAACATTCTGTCGCCGGTCCTCATGGCCACCGACCTTCTCGCCGCCAAGGTTGAAGATGAGGAAAGCAAAAAGATTCTCGAGACCGTGCGTGGTTGCACGCGGCGCGGAGCGGAAATGGTCAAGCAGGTTTTGTCGTTTGCCCGCGGCGTAGCCGGCGAGGCCGGCGTCATTCAACTCTGTTCGGTCGTCAGAGAGTTGACCAGTCTCGCGAAGGACACGTTCCCTCGTTCCATCACCATCGAGACCTCCATCAGCCAGAACCTGCCGTCCATTGTGGGCAATTCCACACAGATTCATCAGGTGTTGATGAATCTGTGTGTGAATGCGCGAGATGCAATGCCCGAAGGCGGTGTGCTGCGTCTGGCAGTAACGACTGAAACGTTCGGCCCGAACGCCTCTGATCCCGAGTTGCCCGTGGCGGGTCAATACGTGGCTCTCACCGTGGCGGACACCGGGCAAGGCATGACGCCTGAAGTGTTGGAGAGGATTTTCGACCCTTTCTATACCACAAAGGGAGACGGCAAGGGCACGGGGCTGGGGCTGGCAACGGTCAAGGACATCGTCAAGAACCATGATGGTTTTCTGACCGTATCAAGCGAAGTCGGCAAAGGGACCACCGTCAAGGTGCTGTTGCCCGCAACGAAGATTTCGGAAACCGTTGAGCCATCCGCCCCCGCAGCTCTGCCCACAGGCAATGGTGACCTGATCCTCGTGGTGGATGACGAACTGGCCATTCTGGAAATTGTGCGTGGCACGTTGCAGTCGTTCAACTACCGTGTGCTGTCGGCGCGGAATGGGGCCGAAGCCGTGTCTTTGCATCAGCGACACCGTGGGGAGATTCGCGCCGTGCTCATGGACATGATGATGCCCGTGATGGATGGCGTGACGGCTGTGCAGACCATTCTGAAGGCATCGCCTGGGATCAAAATCATTGGCGCGAGCGGCTTGGAATCTGAAACCGTCTTGAAAAAGGCAACGCGCGTCAACACACACGCCTTCCTCAGAAAGCCTTACTCCGTGGAGAATCTCCTCATTACCTTGAACACGGTGCTGTCGGGGAAGAATTGATTCAAAACACCGTCGGCACGCCTTCTTCCAGGATGCGGACCTTGTGCGTCAATTGCTCGGCGATGGCGATTTCGTTCAGCCAGCGCGGCGGCTCGTCCAGGTCCTCGAACGATAGCTTGAACGTGCCGTAGTGCATCGGCACCAGAGACTGCGCCCCCAAATCCTTGAACGCCCTCACGGCTTCATCCGGCCCCATGTGCACGTGGCGGAAGGATTCGGGATGATACGCGCCGATGGGCAGCAACGCGATCTCCGGTGCGAGAAACTGGCCGATTTCCTTGAAGCCGTCGAAATAGGCGCTGTCGCCGGCGTGATAGATGCGCCGTCCCTGATGTTCGAGCACAAATCCGCCGTAGCCGCGATGATGATCGCCCAGCGTGCGCGCGCCCCAATGTTTGCTGGGAGTCAGCGACACCGACCAGTTCTTGTGAGTGAACGTTTCCCACCAGTCCATCTCCACGATCCTGTAGAAACCAAGGTCGTGCGCCAGATCGCCCATGCCCCACGGCATGATGCCGATCTTCGGATGCGGCAGCCGGCGCAACGTGGGTTTGTGGAAATGATCGAAGTGCGCATGCGTCAGCAGCACCAGGTCAATCGGTGGCAGATGTTCGATCTTCAATCCAGAACGCCGGATGCGTTTGAGCAGGAAGAGCCAGTTGGCGAAGTTCGGGTCAATCAGCACATTCAAATCCGTGAACTGCACCAGAAATGATGCATGACCGATCCACGTGATGGCCACCTGGCCTTCCGAAAGTTTTGGAAAAGACGGCTGCTTGAAGCTGCCCTGGCGTTTCGTGAGCAGCGCCTTGATCACCATTTCGCGGAAGAACGACGCGGGATTGAAATGATTCGACGGCGTCAGGTCCTTGAACGACTTGGGCAGTTTGCGTCGTTGGGCCGGTGGTCGTTGTGCAGCAGGTCTTGTCATGGTCCGTTGACAATTTGAATGATGGAGCAACTTGAATAAAACGCAACCCGTCACGTCAGTCCGTTCGTGGGTCGGAGAACCGACAACAACCGAAAGGCAACAACATGAAAAAAATCATCATGACAGCAACGGTGATCGCGGTGGCGGCAGTCGGCGTTCAAACAGTGAAAGCCGGCAATTCCGGCTGGAGCGTCAGTGTGAGCATCGGTTCGGGTGTGCCGGTGTATTCGACTCCCGCGCCGGTGGTGTGCGCTCCCGCGCCGGTCGTTTACATGCCACAACCGGTGGTCTATGCGCCACAACCCGTCGTTTACGCGCCGCGCCCGGTGATCTATGCGCCCGCGCCGGTGGTGGTGCATCGGCCCGTGGTGTACGCGCCGGCGGTGATGGTGTACAATCCGCAGAAACCGTGGGGATACGGCAACGGACACTATCGCGGCAGAGGCAATGACCGCGACAGGGATGATGACCGGCGGAGCGATGGTCGTGGTCGCGGCCAGCAATATGCCCGCAGATAAGTTTGGGTTGGGAGGAACGGTAACAGCAGCGTGAAAACGCGAAACGGAGCGCCGGGAGCACACCCGGCGCTCCAACGTTTTTTACTCCGACCAGCCGGGCAGTGACACCGTGGTCTGGTAATTGGAGTAATTGGACAATGAATTGCGCCCGGGCTTGTAAAGCTTGCCGGGCTTTGGATTGTCCGACTGCGTGTAAATCCAGATTTCCCACGGGTCCCACACGACGATTTCGTCGCGGCAATCGCCTGTGATGTCGAGCACGGCGTTGCACAGTTCGGGATGACCGTCGCTGGGGAAACGAACGACGCGCCGCCCACGGCCGTCGAACAGCCCGCCTTCGGCGACGTTTGCGGACAATACAAAATATTCGCCGGGCAATCCGGTCCAGTTGATGGGCAGCATCATGCTGCCGTGCTGGCACGGCTCGGAGGCGTGGATGATTTCCATGTTGGAATCGAAGACGTGAACAATGCCCTGGTTTCCCCAAAAGTTGATCGTCACTGTCTCCAGTCCGGGAAGGTCGGGGCGAAAATCTGCGATGGCCGGATTCTGCACGTGGCCGATGCGATCGTGTTTCAGGATGTTTCCCTTCAAGTCGGCGAAGAACGCGCCTTCATCGCTGGCGGCGCAGAAATAGAGCAGGGGAGCGTCCGGTCCAGCGCCGAACTTCACCAGAGCCACGCCGTCCGCGTGATCTTTGATCTGCTCTTCCAGCGTCCAGAGCAGTTTGCCGTCGTGATCGAACAATGAATAACCGATCGCGATTTCGTCGCGTCCGTCGCCGTCCACGTCCAGCGCGAACGGGTAATGGCCTGTGTTGCACTCCGCCTGCCAGAGTAATTCCAGTTTTTCGTTCAACGCCCAGACGTAGCGGTAACGGTCCTTGATGAGGATGTCGGAATTGCGGCCCTTGCCCGACAAATCGCAGAAAAACAGGCAGTCGCCGAGGATTCGCGGGAAACGATTGTAGGGCGGTTTGTTATTGGCTGGAGTTTCCGGCGTGGGCGTCTTGAACTTCGTTTTTCCTGTCGCACCATCCGCAACGATCAATTCCTGATTCATGCAGTAGATCACCTCGTTGCGACCGTCGCCGTCGAGGTCGTGAATCTGGAACGCCACGTCGCTCGTGAGGTTGTCGTTCCACGGATTCGGCTCGCCGATCTGCCACAGCTTTTCGCCGTCGAGCGTGATGGCGGTGAGGCAGCTCAATTCGCTGTTGCGATCCTTCGGCCCGTGATGACGCACCTGGCCGATGAGAATGTCCACCTGTCCGTCGCCGTTGAGGTCGCCGAAACGCAGATTGCGGCCCACGCCGAAGCCGGGTGTGCGGATTTTCTTCCAGAGAACCATCTTGGGATTGGCGGCTTCGAGCGCGGCTAGTTCCTTTTCGCGGTCGGCTTTGCGTTTGAGATAATCCTTTTCCGCCGCGCGCGACGTGGTGACGCGCACGGAATGAAACACCGTCGGCACATCCGCCAGCAGCGCGATCTTGCCGCCGGGGAAATAATCGTCGTTGGTTTCGATGATGACACGTGTTGGCAGGTTGCGCTTCCCCTCCGCCTGAATCGGAGCGCGACTGTGCTGAAAGCCAGTCGCAGCGTTGGGCGGGCTGCTGCGGCTGGTCGTAACCGACACAGCCGCGCTCCGGTTTTGAGGGAGAGGGTCAGGGTGAGGGGAAACCGTTGAATGACGCTCCAGTTCAGCTTTGATCCGGTCGCCCCGCACGGTGATGGTCGCGGTCAGCAGGTCGCCCGGCTGCCAGTTCAATTCCCTTTTGTCCAGCAACGTTTCGTTGGCGACGTGAAACGCCTTCTCGTGCTGCACGCGTTTCAGCACGACGTCCCCGTCCTCCACGCCGAAGAAGTAGTAGCAGCGGTCGTTTTGATAGCGGAAGAGCACGCCGCTTTTGGCCTCGGCCAGTTGCGGTGTGAACTGCACCGTCACGCGGTAGTCGCGCCAGAGTTCATCGCCGGCGACGAGGATGGGGTGCGTGTAGCTGCGTTCGTTCGTCGTGGAAAGATGCGCCTGTAGCATCGCCTGCCGGCCCGCCTCGCCGATGACGCGCCACGCCCGCTGCGAGCCTTCGCTGCGGAAATTGAAGCAGGACACCGCCCAGTTGCCCTTCGGTCCGGCTTCAGGATGATAATGATATTCTGTGTCCGCGCCGGTGACGCCGGCTGAGAACATTCCCGGCGGCAGGGAATTGAATTCGTCCGTGAGCAGGACGCGTGAATCGAATGTGTCGGCGTGAACCGTGACCATGGATATCCCAACAACGAGTGAAAGCGCGCTGATGCGGATAAAACAGCGGTGTAGCATGAAGTGGAGACTGGCGAATAGGCAAAGCCCCGTCAACAGCTTCGCCATTGGATCGCCCAATAATTTGCGTTGTAACAGGGAATTGATGAAAGTTCGGTGGCGTTGCAAAAAACGAGCACGCTTTACGCAAGGCATGAGTTTTGAGATAAAGTCGGCGTGCCTAAAACGCTTACAGTCCAGTTGCTGAAAAAAGAAGCGACCAGCTTCGCGAAAGCGCAATCGAAGCATGCAGAGCCGATGCTCTTTGGCGTCACGGATGGCAAGGCTGTCGGCACCTATCTGGAACACAAGTTTCAGACGCACCTCCAGAGCCGGTTTGCCTACGGTCGCGGCAATTCGGCCAAGGGCATTGACTTTCCAGAACTCGGTGTGGACATCAAGGTCACGAGCATCCGGCAGCCACAGTCGTCGTGTCCGTTCAAGAGCGCCAGGCAGAAAATCTATGGACTCGGCTATTCACTGCTCGTGTTCGTTTATGACAAACGCGACGACGAAAAGACGCGCACAGGGCGGCTGGACATTCAGCACACGATTTACGTCCAGAAGGAGCAAACGGCGGACTTTCAGACGACAACAGGGCTGCGACGGTTGATTGAGAACAAAGCGAACCGGGACGACATCCTTGCCTTCTTTCAGGAGCGTATGTTGCCCGCAGACGAAGTCGAGGCTGAATCGCTTGCCGATGAGGTGCTCCGCAACCCGCCCGAAATCGGTTATCTGACCGTTTCCAACGCCCTCCAGTGGAGACTGCAATACGGTCGTGTGATTGAACAGGCTGGCAAGGTCGGCGGCATCTTGCGACTTGTATGAAGCAAAAAGCCAAAATCGAGTTCGGAGATTTTCAGACGCCACCTCCGTTGGCAAGGGAGGTTTGTTCGCTGTTGGTTCAACAGGGTGTTGAGGCAGGAGCGGTGATTGAACCGACTTGTGGCGTCGGTGCTTTTCTCAGCGCAGCGGCAGGGGCGTTTCCCAAGGCGCGGCTTCTCGGTTGGGACATAAATCCCGATTACGTCGAGCAAACGAAGGCATTGCTAAACGATTCCCGATTGGGGAAACGAGCATCTGTCAGCGTGCAGGATTTCTTCGCGCATGATTGGGAGACGGAGCTGGCGGAAATCCAAGGCTCAATCCTTGTGTTGGGTAATTTGCCGTGGGTCACAAACGCCACGGTGTCGGGCATGAACGGCTCGAACCTGCCAGTGAAGGAAAACTTTCAAGGCTTTCGTGGAATTGAAGCTCGCACCGGCAAATCAAACTTCGATATTTCGGAATGGATGCTCATCCGGTTGGTAAAAGCGTTGCGTGGGCGTCCGGCCACGATCGCCATGCTTTGCAAGACCGGCACTGCCCGAAAGCTACTGCGTTTTGCATGGCAGAATGACGGGCGAATTGCCGCCGCGTCACTTTACCGCATCGATGCCAAAAAGCACTTTGGCGCGTCCGTCGATGCTTGTTTGCTGCTCGCGACGACGGGTGAAGCGGGGCCTTCGGAAGCGCAGGTGTTCGACAGTCTGTCTGCGACCCGGGCGGAGACAACGCTTGGAATGGCTGGCCAGGACCTGGTTTCCGATATTCGCACCTATCGGCGGCTGAAACACCTCAAAGGCCTTTGTCCGTATCAGTGGCGCTCTGGTGTGAAGCACGATTGCGCTTCGGTCATGGAACTGCGACGAAGCAACGGGCCGGGGCTGGAGAACAAGCTTGGGGAACACATCAGCATCGAACCGGATTACTTGTTCCCGCTTTTGAAATGTTCCGACCTTGCCAATGGGCGCACTGAGCCCGGTCGCTTCGTCATCGTTACGCAACGGAGAGTGGGCGAGGATACCGGCATCATCGCGAAGACCGCTCCGCACACTTGGGATTACCTGATCTCGCACCGCGAACTCTTCGAGGCGCGCAGAAGTTCCATTTACAGCAGCCGCGTTCCGTTCGCGTTGTTCGGCATCGGGGATTACTCTTTCGCGCCATGGAAGGTTGCGGTTTCCGGCATGCACCGCACGCCCCGCTTCGCTCTTGTCGGTCCGGTGGATGACAAGCCGGTGCTATTTGACGACACCTGCTATTTTCTGCCGTTCGAGGACGAACATGAGGCGGAAGTCGTGGAGAAGATTCTCAACTCGGAGGAGTGCAAGGAATTCCTGGCATCCCTCACGTTCACCGACTCGAAGCGCCCGATCACCGTCGAATTACTCCAGCGCCTGAACATTCGTGCTCTCGCCGAGGATAGCGGTCTGCTCAACAAGTGGACTGCGGCTCGGAAAGGCAACGTGGCTTATCCAAAGCAGTCCGTTTCGAGGCAGGCCGAGCTTGTGATGGAACGACCAACCAGGTAGGCGCGACGAGGCTGCCCGCGACGTTTGCACCCTGCACCGGCTATTTTCGCTTCGCCTTGGCCTTCGCCTTCGGCCTGGCGGCGGGTTCGTCGGTGACGCCGGGGAACGCCATGTAATTCTTCGCGTTGGCGTAGCAGATGTTGCGGATCATCGGGCCGATGAGTTTTTCGTCGTTAGGGATCTCGCCGTTTTCCACGTCGCGACCGATGAGGTTGCAGAGTGTGCGACGGAAATATTCGTGGCGCGGATAGCTCATGAAGGAGCGCGAGTCGGTGATCATGCCGATGAAGCGCGAGAGCAGGCCGAGGTTGGACAGCGCGTTCATCTGCCATTCCATGCCTTCCTTCTGGTCGAGAAACCACCAGCCCGAGCCGAACTGGATTTTGCCGGGGACGGTGCCGTCCTGGAAATTGCCGATCATGGTGGCCATCACGTAATTGTCGGCGGGGTTGAGATTGTAGATGACGGTTTTGGGCAGGGAGTTTTCCTGGTCGAGACGATCCAGATACAGGGCGAGCGATTGCGCCTGCGGAAAGTCGCCGATGGAATCGAAGCCCGTGTCCGGGCCGAGCTGCCTCAACAGTCGCGTGTTGTTGCTGCGCAATGCGCCGAGGTGTAGCTGCTTGACCCAGCCCTTTGAGGCGTCAAGGTGGCCGAAGAACAGCATCATGAACGAGGCAAACTGCGAATGTTCCTGAGACGTGACGGCCTCGCCGCGGCGCGCCTTGTCGAAGATGTTCGCCGCGACACTTTCGGAGCAGAAATCGGCGAAGCAGTGGTTGATGCCGTGGTCGGAGAGGCGGCAGTTTTGCGAATGGAAGAAGTCATGCCGCTTGCGCAGGGCATCGAGGTAGGAGGCGAAGTTGTTGACGTCCACGTTTGCGGCGGCGGCGAGCTGGTCCGCCCATTTGTTGAAGCCGGCGGGCTGGTTGACGGTGAGCGCCTTGTCCGGCCGGAACGCGGGAAGCATCTTCGTCGGATGGCCTTGTGACGCGAACCTGGTGTGATGCTCAAGATTGTCCACGGGATCGTCCGTGGTGCAGACGACCTTGACGTTCATTTTCTTGAGGATGCCCTGTGTGGTCAGTTCCGGTGTGGCGAGCTTTTCGTTGGCTTTCTTCCAGATTTTGTCGGCGGTGGACTCGTCGAGCAGGTCGGTGATGCCGAAATAGCGCTTCAGTTCGATGTGCGTCCAATGATAGAGCGGGTTGCGCAACGTGTGCGGCACGGTGGCGGCCCAAGCCTTGAACTTTTCCTGCGGGCTGGCATCGCCGGTGCAGAAGCGCTCCGAAACGCCGTTGGACCGCATGGCACGCCATTTGTAATGGTCGCCTTCGAGCCAGATTTCGAACAAGTTCTTGAATTGACGGTTGTTGGCGATGTCATTGGGCGGGATGTGGCAATGGTAGTCAAAAATCGGTTCGGCCTCGGCGTATTTGTGATAGAGCTTGCGGGCTGTCTTGGTGGAAAGCAGGAAATCTTCGTGTATAAAATGCATGTGTTGGAGGTTTGTGGAGCGACCCTTCGATAGTCAAGACTTGTCACCCCTCGAAACAGTTCTTTTTGGATGCAAAATGAGCACTGACAAGGGCGGGGTGGAGCAGGATTGTACGCGCGGAATGCGCGCTATGCCGGAATTGCATCGAGGAAATCCATCCTTGCAAGAGTGCGGAGTATGCGGGAAATTCACGCTCATTCAGCAGGCGAATTATTGATCGCCATTTGTCCGGACAGTGTGCTCATGCCGGGCGAGATGGATTTATGGCGGGGGTTGTCGGGTTAAAACATATTTGAGGGTGGCTTCAAAAAAGGAAAA
>DAOLDN010000107.1:0-9471 GCA_035327385.1 Verrucomicrobiota bacterium
CGATGGAATTCGCAGTGGAAGCGCAGAAACTTCTCGGCGTCAGTCTGGAAGGCAGCGTGGGATAAGACCGACAGCCGGTGTGTCGGAGTGATGGAGTCTGGGAGTGCTGGTTCCATCACATCAAGACTCCAGCACTCCAATAGTCCGTTTTGACTTTTACATGAGCAAGCAACCTATTCTCGAAATCAAGAACCTCAACGCGGGTGTTGAGGGCAAACAAATCCTCAAAGGCGTCAGCCTGAAGATTTATCCAGGCGAAGTCCACGCCGTGATGGGCCCGAATGGCAGCGGCAAAAGCACGCTGGCTGCGGTGCTGGCCGGACGCGACGGCTATGACATCACCGCCGGCGAGGTCATTTATCAGGGCAAGGACCTGCTGGACCTCGACCCCGAAGAGCGCGCGCGCGAGGGCGTTTTCCTCGCGTTCCAATATCCGGTTGAGATTCCCGGCGTCAACAGCACCTACTTTCTGAAAGCAGCACTGAATGAAGTCCGCAAGCACCACGGCCAGCAGGAGCTGGATGCGATGGAATTCCTCACGCTCGTGAAGGAAAAGATGAAGCTGCTCGAACTCAAAGATGATCTGCTCAAGCGTTCGGTGAACGAAGGATTTTCCGGTGGCGAAAAAAAACGCGCCGAGATTTTCCAGATGGCCGTGCTCGAACCCAAGCTGGCCATCCTCGATGAAACTGATTCCGGCCTGGACATTGACGCGCTCAAGGTCGTCTCGCACGGCGTCAACAAACTTAAGAGCAAGGATAACGCGCAACTGGTCATCACACATTATCAACGTTTGCTGAACTACATCATCCCGGATTTCGTCCACGTGCTGGTGGATGGTCGCATCGTCAAATCCGGCGGCAAGGACCTCGCGCTGGAACTGGAATCCAAGGGTTACGACTGGGTGCATAAATCGCACGCCGTCGCCGCCTAATCCGGACTCGTTTCCCAGTGGCGCAGCCGTTTTGGCTGCGCTTTTTTGTTTGCCAGCGGTGCGTTGCGGTCTGAGATTGGCGCGGGATGAAACGCGATCTTTCACAGGGCAGAAGAAAAGTCTGGCTGCGACGGGCCGCGTGGGCGGTTGGTATCTATGCGGTCATCGGCTTCCTCATCTTGCCGTTGATCACCAAGGCCGTCGCCGTCAGTCAGCTCAAAAAGTTGCTGAATCGCGAGGTGCAGATCCAGTCGGTGCGGATGAATCCGTTCACCCTGTCGGCCACTGTCCGCGGTCTTCATGTTGACGACAAGGACGGCGAAACGTTCATCGGTTGGAAGGAATTTCACGTCAATTTTCAGCTGTCATCGCTCGTCGGCAAATCGTGGTCATTCAAGACGGTGCGACTCGTCGAGCCTTACGTTCGCATCCAGTTGAACAACGATTCGTCACTGAATTTCTCGGACCTGTTCGCGGATTCAAAAGAGGAGAAACCGGTCGAGGACGCTTCATCGGGACCTTTCCTGCTGCGCATTGAAACATTGCAACTCGTGGATGGTCGCGTCTCGTTCACCGATCTCACGCCGAGCACGCCGTTCCGCAGGATCATCGGCCCGCTGGACGTTTCGCTGACGCAGTTCCACACCGACCCCGCAAACAAAAATCCGTACTCGTTCAAGGGCACGACGGACAGCGGCGAAAGGTTTGCGTGGAGCGGACAGTTCTTCCTGGACCCGCTCAGTTCGGACGGCTCGCTGTCGTTCGATGGCATTTCCATCCCCAAATTCGCGCCGTTGTTCCGTGACCTTGTAAAGTTCGAGGTTCGCGATGGTGTGATCGGTTTCCACGGCGATTATCGTTTCGCAATCGGTGGATCGAATTACGTCGCGTCCGTGAGCAACGCGGCGTTCTCGCTGAAATCGTTCAAAATCGGCGAAGCGGCCATGGATGAGAACATGGTCGAGATTGATTCGTTCGCCATCAATAATCTCAACACGGATGCCGCGGCTCGTGGCGCGGAAATAGGCTCGGTGGAATTGGACGGCGCGCGGCTCGTTCTGAAGCGCGCCGCGGACACCTCCATCAACCTTGTCGAAGCGTCCCGCCCGTCCGATGAATCGGCGTCCGCGCCCGGCGGTGTCATGTTCCTGTTGCGGGCGACGACGAATGCCTTTGCGGCGCTGATCCACAGCACCAACCACTGGTCGGCAACGCTGCATGATCTGCTGCTCACCAACTGTGCCATGCATTGGTCGGACGCGTCGCCCGCCGCGCCGGTGTATCTTCCCGTGGACGACATCGTCGTCGCCGCGCGCCACATCTCCAACATTCCGGGTTCGAACATGATTCTCAACGCCTCGTTCACGTGGAACACCAACGGTTCGTTCCTGCTCGAATCCGAGACATCCATCCACCCCGCTTCTCTGGACGCGCGGCTCAATCTCGACCGACTGGAACTCAGTCCTCTCAGTCCGTATCTGCAATCCGCCCTCAGCTTGTTTGTTCTCGGCAGCAAATACAGTCTCGATGGAAAGATCGAGATGCGCACGGGCACAGACGGCCTGCCTGCGGTCACGTTCCGTGGCGATACGCGGCTGGATGACTTTTCCACAACGGACAGTTTCATGAATCAGGATTTTGTGAAGTGGAAGACGTTGAGTGTTTCCGGCATTGAAGCCGCATTGAATCCACCGTCATTGTCGGCGAAGGAAATCGCATTGCTCGAACCATTCGTGCTGCTCGCAGTGCAGTCCAACCAGGTCTTCAACGTGAAGGCCATGGTCAAGGCCGGTGACACGAACGCGTCACCACCGGAGACCGGGACAGCGGCGGCTGTTTCGGAAGCGCCGGCCAGTGACAGCAAAGGCGGCCTCGGAAGTCAACTGGGAAAGCTCTTCCGTCAGGCGATCAAGCCCAACGCCAACGCCGGCGGCTCGTCGCCGGCGGCATCCATCGCTGTGGGAGCGATCGTGGTTTCCAACGCCACGTTGCGGTTTGCCGATTACTCCACGTCGCCCAACGTCAAGGCTGGCATCCAGGAATTGAGCGGGACGATTTCGTCCATCTCCTCCACCGAGCCGCGACCGTCCGAACTGCACTTCAACGCCAAGGTCGGCGCTTCAGGTACGTTCGACATCTCGGGACGTGTGACTCCGTTGCAGACGAATTCGTTCGCGGAGTTGAAGATCCTCATCAAGGACGTTGACCTGAGTCCGTTGAGTCCCTACTCCGCCAAATACGTCGGCTACCGGCTCAACCGTGGCGCTCTGAATTTCGACACGGATTACAATGTTTCCGAACGAAAATTCACCGCCAAAAACATCCTGGAACTCGACCGGTTGACGTTTGGCCAGAGGGTCAAGGGCACGAACGCAACGACGTTGCCCGTTAAACTCGCCGTGGGCGTTCTCAAGGACAGCGAAGGCAAGATACTGCTCGACATCCCCATCGAAGGCAGCCTCGACGATCCGCAATTGCGTTTCCGCAAGGTCATTGCCCGTGCCATTGTCAACATCATCACCAAGATTGCCACGTCGCCATTCTCGATGCTCGGTGCCGTGTTCGGTGGCAGCGGACAGGAGGTCAGTTATCAAGATTTCGCTCCGGGCAGCGACGAGCTTCAAGAGGCCAATCTCAAGAAACTGGACGTGTTGCTCAACGGTCTCGCGGAGAAGCCGGGACTCAATCTCGCCATCGAAGGCAGTTTTGATCCCGTGAAAGACGCGGGCGCGTTGCGACTTCGGAAATTAGACCGGCAATTTCAGCGGGCAAAATGGAACTCGCTCCGTGAAAGCGTCCGTGAGTCCACCGCGCTGGAATCCGTTGTCGTCGCGCCGGACGAGCGTCTGGAACTGTTGCGCAAGGCATACGAGCAGTTGCTGGCGACGCGGCAGGTCGGTGTCGTGGAAACGGAGATGCCAGAGGTTCAGTCCTCACCGCCACGGCCCGCTTCAGGCAAAGCCGCCGAAACCATGATGCGCAATGTGAACCCGCCGCCGCCCGCGCCGATGCCCGACATGGAAAAAGCGCTGCTGGCGACGATTGAAGTGACTGACGCCGAGCTGGCGGAACTGGCCGCCGCCCGCGCCCGGCGTGTGTTGAAGCAGATCACCGAGGCCGGTCGTATCGAAGCGGAGCGTGTTTCCCTGGCCATTGCGGAGGAAATCACGCTGGGCGACCCGGCGCCGCGCGTGTATTTCCATCTGCAATGAGAGCACTCAGAACTTGTAAGTGACGCCCGCGATGAGTTTGAGGTCGTTCCTCTCCCGCCCGGAGGACGGTTTGCTGTTGTAGCTGTTCTGCAACGACACGCGCAATGCCCACGCCTTGGTGATGGCCGTTTCGATTCCGATTTCCGCGTTGATGATGTACTTGTCCGTATCCGCGAGGTCCGGCATGAACTCCGCCATCTGCCATAGCTTGGCGCGGTCGTTGATTTTGTATTCGAACCGTTCTGCGATGCGCAGCGTCATGTAGGTTTCCCAGTCCTCGCCGTTGTATTTTTCAAAGACAACGCCCGGACCGGTTTCGCCGCTGAACAACATTTTCTCCTTTTTGATGAAGTAATAACCGATACCCGGGCCGACCGCGATGCGACCGTCCAGATCGGCAATCGCGTCGTACATGCCTTCGATGCGACCGTAACCGAACCATCGGTCATTCTCGCCGAACGTGCGGTTGTACTGGCCGTAGGCCCTGGCCTGCTCGTTGTTTTTGTCGCCGTCGTTCTCGCCGTACGAACCGCTGGCTCCGACGAGCAATTCATTCTTCAGCCATTTCTTTTCTGCATCCACCCTCACGTTGAATAGCATGGTGTCGCTGTTGCCATCGGTCAGCATGAAACCCAGGCCTGCGGATCCGGTCCATTTGGGTTTGGCCGGTTGGCCGACGATGTTTGTCTCCGTTTGCGCATTGGCGCGCCCGGCGACGGCAAGAGTCGCCAGCATCAAGATCACCGCGCACTTCGCTGCATTAACCATGGTTTTGTTCAGATTGATGTTTTTGTTCATTTAGTTGTTTCATCACTTTGATGCGATTGCCGGAACACAACTCAGAAGGCGTCCAATGGGCTTCACGCAAAGGCGGAAAGACTAGTCATCTTTGTATTCCGGGTCTAGCCGGAGTTTGTGGATTTGAGGTTCAACCGGCGGTCACGAATCCTGTCGCTTTCGCCTTTGACGTGGGTGGGCAAAGGCGTTACAAGCAGCGAACGACGCCGACTGAAACGAGTGTTGCCTTAACCGAAGGAATGCGCGCTTGTGGCGGTCATGGGGCGTGATAAGTTGATTCCGGCATGAGCGACAAAGCGTTGAAGATGGTCACCTGCAATTGGTGCGACACCAAGGTGTTCATACCGGGGGATTTGCCGCCGTTGGGCACTGTGCCTTGCAGCAAATGCGGTCACCCGATCATGATGCCGCTGATGTTGCGGCAGTTCGAATTGCGTAGCGTCATCGCCTCCGGCGGCAACGGGACGGTGTACAGGGCTTTCGACTCGGTGTTGGAGCGGCTGGTTGCCGTGAAGCTCGTCAAAAAGGAATTGCGCAGCGACCCGGTGGCGATGGAAAGTTTTTATCGCGAAGCCCGCGCGTGCGCGCGGCTCAATCACACGAACATCATCCACATCTACTCGTTCGATGAATACGAGGGGCAAACGTATCTGGTGATGGAACTGGCCGATCACGGGAGTCTCGATGGTCGCATCGAGAAACAGGGCCGGGTGTCCGAACTGCACGTGTTGGACATTGGCATCAAAATCGCCTCGGCCCTGGATCTGGCGCTCAAACACAATTTGCTCCATCGCGACATCAAGCCCGGAAACATCCTGTTCGATGCGGACAACGAACCAAAGTTGGTGGACTTCGGCCTTGCGCGGAGCGTGGAGGCGGACGTGGAATCTGGCGCGGTCACCGAGGGGACGCCGTATTATGTGGCTCCGGAAAAAATCATGCGCGAGAAGGAGACGTTCCTGTCGGACATGTACAGCCTGGGATGCACGCTTTACCACGCGTTGACGGGCCACGTTCCCTTTGAAGCGCCCACTGTGGATGAACTGGTTTCCGCCCACGTCCACACTCCGTTGACGCCGCCGAATCTGGTCGTTCCCGACGTGACTCAACCCACGAGCGACGCGCTGGTGAAGGTAATGGCCAAGAATCCATCGGAGCGGTATCTCAGTTACGACGAGTTTTCGATGGCGTTACAGGCCGCGCGCAGCCGGCTGCTGGTCCAGCAATACACGCAGGAAGGCCAATCGAAGGCGAAGAGCAAGACGGGTTGGTGGCGGAGGTGAGTCGCGACCGGGAAAAGACGTTTGTCGGGTGCGGAGCGCGCGCGGCGGATATTCCGGATGAATAAAAATGGCAAGGGCAGGCTGACGCCTGCCCTTGCTTTTTACAATGAAGTGGTGATGGGTTGGATCACTCGCTTTCTCCGGTGGGTTTGGGTCCAAAACGGACCGAAGTGGCGATCAGTTTGCCGTCCTCGGTTTTCTTCGCCGCTCCGCCGACTTCTTCGCCGACCACGGCGTCATCCAAGGTGGCGGCTTTTCCGGCTTTCATGATTTTGGTGTCGGCGGTCACTTGAAATGTGCGTTCGCCCACCGTGAACGTCTTGGCTTCCTTGTCCACCGCTCCGACCTTGCCGCGGAACGGGAAGGTGTCGCGCTTGGGTTTTGCGGACTCGGTGGAATCCGCGGGTTTGTCCTCGCCAAAAGAGCGAGCCGGTACAACAACGACGAGCGCTGCCAACAGGGCCAGCACGGTCAGTCTAAGGATGTTTTTTTTCATCATAGTACAGGGTTTATGTGTTTTGGAGGTTAGTTGAGACGCGAGTATTGCTACCATGATGCTGTTCATTAGCAAGCATATTCTTGGGGCAATTGGGCCGTTCATGAGCGTGTCGGCGGGGTCAAAGCCGCTTGTTCGCGGGGGTTCGCTTGGACATAATCCGAACGGCCTCGCGGCCAACGCTTGAAAATCCTTGTCGCCATCACGGGAGCCAGCGGTGCGCTTTATGCCCAACGCCTGCTCAACAACATCAATCCCGCCGACCACGAGTTGCACGTGGTTCTCAGCAATTATGCGCAGCAGGTCATCAACGAGGAGTTGCCGGGCGGATTGAAACTTCCATCCGGGGTCACACCTCACGGACTGAAAAGCATGAACGCTCCGTTCGCCAGCGGGTCCAATCCGCCGGACGCAATGGTGGTGATACCCTGCACGATGGGAACGCTGGGAAGGATCGCACACGGTTACAGCGAGGATGTGTTGTTGCGCGCGGCGGATGTGGTGTTGAAGGAACGAAAGAAACTCATTCTCGTCCCACGCGAGACGCCGTTGAACCTGATCCACGTGAAGAACCTTGAACTGCTGATTCAGGCGGGGGCGACGATATTTCCGGCCAATCCCTCGTTCTACGCGCGCCCGCAAACCATTGAGCAGTTGGTGGACACGGTGGTGGCGCGAGTTCTGGACCATCTGGGGATTTCAAATCGGCTGGTGGCGCGATGGGCCGAGGAACAAGAATGACCCGCCGCGCATGATTCAAGCCATTCGTCAGTGGGGCAGCTTTGTCAAATTCAGCCATACGGTGTTTGCATTGCCGTTTGCGCTGGCGGCGATGGCGGTTGCGGCCAGGGACAATCGCGGGTGGCCGGGATTGAGAACCTTCCTTCTCATCCTGGCCGCAATGGTCTGCGCGCGGACCTGCGCCATGAGCTTCAACCGGATCGTGGACCGGAGGTTCGATGCGTTGAATCCCCGGACCGCGATGCGACATCTGCCCGCAGGCCGGATCAGTCTGGCGGGTGCGGTGACGTTGTGCGTGGTTTCGGCGGCGGGATTGGTCGTGGCCGCGTTCTTTCTGAATCCGCTCTGCTTTTATCTTTCGCCGGTGGCGCTGGCGGTGGTGTGTTTTTATTCGCTGACAAAGCGGTTCACGGCGTATTCGCACGTCTTCCTGGGGATTGCGCTGGCACTCTCGCCGGTGGGCGCGTGGCTGGCGGTCAAGGGAACGAACGTTTCTCCGCTGGAACTGGCGCAAATGACCCTGCTCGCGCTGTCGGTGGTTCTGTGGCTGGTGGGATTCGACATCATCTACGCGTTGCAGGACGAAGACTTTGACCGCAAACAGGGACTGAACTCGCTTGTGGTGGCGTGGGGCGGGAAGAACGCGTTGCAGGCGGCATTCCTGTCGCACCTGCTGATGTGCGGCGGTTTGTTTGCGTTCGGGTTGCTGTGCCGGTTCCGGGTCGCCTACACGATTGGCTGGCTGATCATCGTCTGCTGCCTGGTGCTGGAACACTGGGTCGCCCGTCGTCGCAGTCTGGACTGGATCAATGTGGCCTTCTTCCGGCTCAACGCCGTCATCAGTGTGGTGTTCATGGCCGTGACGATTGCCGAGGTGGTCTTTCCGGGTTTCAGGGTTGTCCGATAAAAAAAAAGAGCCGGGATTGAATCCCGGCTCGGATGAAAGTGTGATTTATTGGTTGCTCAGTTGCGGCGTCGAAGCATTGCGAGACAGAACAATCCGCCCAGAGCTCCGAGAACCGCAGTTGAAGGCTCGGGAACCACGCCTGCGACTAAGAAATTATCCACACGGCTGGTTCCAGTTGATGCGACTGTGCCTCCGTTCGCAGAAGTCGTGGTTGTGTTCACCAAACGGAAATAAACCGCTGCCTGGTTGTCCAGACCGCTGATCGAACTCAAGTCAAAGGTCAGGGTATAAACAGAGTTATAGGTGACGGTAGACCACGGCGTATTAGGAGCAGCATTGGCCAGCACTTGATAATCTGAACCGAATTGAGTGAACAGACTGCCATCAGTGCTGTAAAACAAACCATAATCCCTGGGTCCAGTGTTGCTGCTGGTTTGGTCGAAAGACAGCGTGATGTCCTCGTAACCGACGGTGCTCGTTGAAAACTGATAATAATCACCGATGGCCCATGTGTTTGCACTGAAAGATTCCAACGAACCGTTCCCGGCCGGATTGCTATAGACGGCTGCGCCAGCATGAACAGCAGTTGCACTACCGCTTCCAACTTCTGGACTATGAGGCCCAGCGGTTGTGGGAATACTGGTTTCAAAAGTCCAAAGAGCGATGGTGTCAGCTTTGGCGAAAAATGTAGCGGCACCTAGAACTGTGGCGGCGAGAATGATTTTTTTCATAACTTCTGGATTAGTTTCTAACTGACCTGCTTTCTTTTAAGTTGGAGCGACAATGGGTTGCAGCATGGAAAAATGCAAGGAAAAACTACCGTTTTTTTGGCTGGATTTGTGACTTTTGGGTGACGCAGCGTGTGGTGTCCGGCGGCTGTAGTCGGGTGCGGCGACCAGTCGCAGTTGCCAAGAGTGCGATGCGCGGGAGTGGCAATACTCCATGTTGTGGGTATCCCTGGGGGTGACGCAACCAGTGCCTTGCCGGAGCGATGATGAGTCAAAGCCGGCAGTGAGAAGGTCAATCCAACCAATTTAGCCCGAAATCCGAAGCGGGCTGGCGTGTGGGCCAAGTCAAGTCGTAGCGCAGACTGGCAGTCT